>JAAZED010000111.1 GCA_012512465.1 Oxalobacter sp.
CTTCCACCCTTTATATCTCGGTATTGCAGGCACCGGATAGGCAAGGAAAAGCCGTTCCTGCGTCCAGAGAAAAAACACAGCCCGCCAGCATTGAAAAACAGGCTGTCCCGCACGGCAGGAAAAAAGAAAACACGCTCATTGCGACCGATTCGGTTTCTGACCGCACGGCCCGCGCCGAGGCAACCTTGCTGAAAGATACCGTCAGGGAAAATGAACCCGTCATCAAGGAAAACGCTTCCACAAAGGAAACACGCTCTTCGGCATCTTCTGCCATTGATGAAAGCCGGTCGCCTGAAACAGGCGGTGGGAGTGGTCACGATACAAAAACCGGCCCGGGAAACGGCGGGGGAAACGGTACCGGTGATGGTGCCATAACGGGAGACGGCAGCGGCCCCGGCAGCAACATGGCCCGTTCTGTCCCCCTTTCCCGGCTCAACTATAAACACGCCTTCAAGCCGGAATACCCCGAACGCTCGATTCAGCGCAATGAAGCGGGACAAGTAAGCGTGCGTGTTGTCGTTGGCACCGACGGGCGTGTTCATGATGCCAGGATCGTCAGCAGTTCCGGCTTTGACCGTCTCGACCATGCTGCCCTGAAAGCCGCACGGCGCAGCACTTTTCATCCCTATAGCGAAAACGGCCGCGTACTGGCTGCCATGGCCGTCATCCCTTACCAGTTCAATCTGAAAAACCAATAGGCATTTTTTTATTCAGCAAACGAAAACAGATCATGGAACCTGCCCACACTATCGGATTTGCCCACTTCATCGCCCAAAGCGACCCCCTCGGCAAATGCCTTCTCGTCATTCTCCTCGGCATGTCGATTGCCTCCTGGACACTCATTGTCGTCAAGGGTATCGCCGCCTGGCGACGTAACCGGCATGGCAACGCCTTCCTCCAGCTTTTCTGGAATGCCACGTCACTTGACGCCGTGCGGCATGAAATCCAGACGCACGGCATCAAATGCCCTTTCTCCCATCTCACCGCGCATGCCCAGCATGCCAAGGAGCACCACAATACCTATGGCGCGGCAAAACTCTCGGAAGCGGGCACACAACAGGAGTTTCTTATCCGGACCATGAAAAAAGTCATTGACGAAGATGCCGCGCGTCTGGAAAACGGCCTTTCCGTCCTGGCCACCATCGGAAGCACCGCCCCTTTCATCGGACTGTTCGGCACGGTCTGGGGAATCTACAACGCATTGATTGCGATCAGCGCCACGGGTGCAGGCACACTCGACAAGGTAGCCGGTCCGGTTGGCGAAGCGCTTATCATGACCGGCATCGGCCTGGCCGTCGCCATTCCGGCGGTCATTGGCTATAACATGCTCGTGCGCACCAATAACGTCACGCTTGCCAGGCTTGACGCCTTTGCCAATGAACTCCTGACCTTCCTTTCCACCGGAAAGATCTGTGCCTTCGCACAGGTATCGGTTCAGGCCACCATGCAGCCACCGGTGGTTCATAACATCAAGCGAGGCTGATCATGGCATTCGGCGGATTTGACAACCGGCATAAGCGGACGCCCATGTCCGAGATGAACATGGTTCCCCTGATTGACGTGATGCTCGTGCTGCTCGTCATCTTCATCGTCACGGCCCCCCTGCTTTCGCATTCGGTCAAAATCGAATTGCCGCAGGCCAGCGCGAAAACCATTGAGGCCCCGGCGGAAAAAATCACGTTTTCCATCCATGCCGACGGCACGCTCTACTGGAATGGGGAAGCCATTGACCGCAAAACCGCCCAGCAACAATTTGCTGTCGCGTCGAAAAAAAATCCCATGCCTGAACTGCACATTCACGCCGACAGGCATAGCGACTACCAGTTTGTCGCCGAAACCCTGGCAGACGCAAGCCGGGCCGGCCTTACAACCATCGGCTTCGTGACAAAGCCGCAAGCAGAAAAGAACCTATCCATCCAACCCTGACCAGC
>JAAZED010000112.1 GCA_012512465.1 Oxalobacter sp.
ATGACAGCTCTCTTCCTGAATTCAAAACCATCCAGGAAGCGCTTGAGTATCTTCGCGCGGAGAATGCCTATCTAAAAAAGCTGCAAGCCCTGATTCAGGAACAAAAGAAATCAACGCAGCCAGTAAAAACTGAATTTAAATGGCCTGAGTCCTGGGCAATACCGTACTCAGGCCATTTCAATAACCGCAGGAAATGTCCGATATTAAGGGTTCACTTCATAAGCGCGGTTTTTTCTTTTCCCTGCACCTGCGTATCTCATTGTTTCATTTCTGGTATGTTTCTTTCTTTTTTCGCCAGGGAAAACTGTGCTTTTTTCGTAAAAATTGTGCAAAAATGACAATAATCACTTCGTGCAGGCAATCGCTTTCTATCTGTCTGCAAATAATCATCCCTCAGGAAAGGAGCACACTATGCGAACGAAAATCACGGTTTCAGCGCTGGTTGTCGCCATGTCACTCTGCGGTTGTGCGGATATGTCAGAAACCCAAAAATCCACAACAACCGGGGCCGGTATCGGCGCAGTAGCAGGCGGCATCATTGGCGGTATGACAGGTGGCGGGGGCGTCGGCCGGGTTGCTGCCGGAGCCGGTATAGGCGCCCTCATTGGTGGAGGAGGCGGTTATCTGTGGGGACAGCATATGCAAAAGCAGAAAGAGGATATGCAAAAAGCCACACAAGGCACAGGCGTAGAAGTGACCCAGACGCAGGACAACCAGCTCAAGATCAATGTACCGAGCGATATTTCCTTTGCGCAGGGCAGCGCGGAAATATCACCCAAACTGGCATCCATCCTGGATACTTTCGCTGATAACCTGAAAGCCTATCCAGACACCACTGTTGCCATTTACGGATTCACGGACAATACCGGATCAGATACCGTCAATCTGCCGCTTTCGCGTCAGCGGGCAGCCAATGTCCGGGATTACCTGGTTAAAAAGGGTGTGGCGGCCAACCGCTTTTATATTGAAGGGCACGGTTCAAGCCAGCCTGTTGCAGATAACAGGTCAGAAGCCGGACGCGCAAAAAACCGGCGGGTAGAAATTTATGTTGCCGAGGCAGCCAAACAGGGAGCCTCATCATCAACGCCATCCCAGCAGCAGCCATCCAGGCAGATGCGCCGCTGACATTATCCGGCAATCAGGCATCAAAAAACGGGTACAGCATGCTGTGCCCGTTTTTTTTTCCAGCATAACACCTGTCCGAAAATATTGCCAAATCCCAGGCAGGCATGTAGATTAGCAATTACAAAACACTTTAAACATTTTTCGGAACACTTTTTCCCTTCAGATCACAGGGAAAGTGAGAAAAAATAACGAAACACTTACGCGAAAAAGCTGCCAGGCCAGCGCGGACTGGTATTCCTCTGTTTCGCCCGGATCAGAAGGCATCAATAGCATGAAAAAACACCAGTCTCCCACACAGAAAATGCAGGAGCCGTCCCATTCGCTCCCCTCATCAGTCAAAAAAAACTCTCCTTATGCCGGACTGGATCGCATGTCCATGCTCGTCAGCTCACTCGGTACGCTTCGCCTTGCATTGATGAATACCGTCAATACGAACGCTTCCCTGGATACAGGCGATTGCCATGCCCTTGCCGCATTTGTCACACTGCTGGAGGAGGAACTGGAAAATGTTATTGAGGAGCTGTATCCGGCCCGACAGAAGTAGCGCTTTTTTCCCCGGATTGATTTTTTGACGGTGCAGGTTGGCTTCGTGCCGTTTCCGGAACGGTTTTGCCCGATAACACATTCAGACGCATTTTTGCCTCAATATGCCCTTCATCCGCAGCGCGTGTGTAGTAAAAGCGGGCTTTTTCCAGGTCCTTTTCGATTCCGGTTCCTGTCTCACACATGTTGCCAAGCATATAGTTGGCATTGGCCTTAACCAGCGGATCCCTTTTCATGAACAACCCGATGGTTTTTGAATATTCCTCTCCCGGCACATAGACATCCCAGAAAATTTCCTTCAGAATCCGGCTCTTTTCCGGTATGCCGATTGCAGCGGCCCTGCCGAACCAGTCAAGTGCCAGAAAATAATCCTGTGCGACGCCCTTTCCTTCATAGTGCATCATGCCGAGCTGATAACAGGCATGTGCATCACCTTTTTCAGCGCCTCTCATCAGCCAGTTTTCCGCAGTCCGGATATTTTTTTCGACTCCCCGGCCTTCCAGGTACATCATGCCCAGCTTGTAACGGGCACCCATATCCTTTTCATATTGTGCAGACTTCTCATACCACTCTGCCGCTTTCTTATCGCTTTGGGTTACGCCTGCGCCTGCCTCGTACAAGGCGCCCATGATCAATTGCCCGGCATAATTGTTATATGCTGCTGACTTGTGCGCCCAGTGAACCGCCTCATCAAAGTCCTGCGGCACACCCAGACCTTCAACATACATAAATGCCAGGAGCGTCTCGGCAAACACCGAATCCTGTTTTGCCGCCTTTTTCAGCCAGTATGATCCGTTTTTATAATCCGGTTTTCCCTCTATTCCCGCCATATATAAAATGGCAAGCCGACTCTGCTCACTCACATTGCCCGCTTCTGCTTCTTTCTGGATTTCCGGCAACCTGGAAAGATATTGTTGCGCATTCAATCCTGTTTCTTCAGCGCCCCCCCATGAGGAACACGCCAGAAATGAAACCATCAGGATAGTGTTGCGAAACCACTGTTTCGAACAGCACCACCCCGACTTCTGTCCATCCTGCAACAGAACAGCGCTTTCCTGTCTTTGGCGCATGTCAAAAAGCGGAGGCGTCATTGGCATGATGATCAGCTTTCTTTCTGGTTGGCCAATGCCTCTTTGGCTGCCTCATTACCCATCTCAGCCGCCTGTCGATAATACTGGCGCGCCTTGCCTGTATCTTTTCCGGTTCCCTTCCCTTTTTCATACATCCAGCCAGCCATAAAAGCAGCTTTGCCGCGTACACCAGGATCCCGCTTCATCATAACTGCAATTGTCCGTGTATAGGCTTCACCCGGCACATAGGCGGCACCATAAAGCTTGCTTAAAGAATCCCGGTATGGATTGGGCCGGGTGGCCGCAGCTTTTTCAAACCACGTCAGCGCCTGAACATAATTCTGTTTGACAAATCTGCCTTCGTAGTAGAGATTTCCCAACTGATAAATGGCATAAACATCATCATGTTCTGCTGCTTTTGCAAGCCAGTCCAGCGCCTGTACGGTATCCTGTTTTACCCCTTTTCCTTCAAGATAAAGCATCCCGATCCGGTAACGCGCGCCCATATTGGAAGGATCAAGCGTTGCGCTGGTATACCATTCCATTGCCTTTTTGTAATTGCGCTTTAGCCCGGCGCCTTCCTCGTAAAAAACCCCCAGCATCACCTTGCCCAGGGTTTGATTCTTGGCGGCCGACTTGAAAGCCCATCGTCCGGCTTCAACAAAATCCTGGCTGGCACCCAGCCCTTCAGCATACATAACGGCAAGCAGCCCATAAACAACCGGCACATCCAGTTCGGCAACCTTGCGATACCAGTAAATTGCTTTTTCATAGTCGGGCTGCCCTTCAACACCAGCAGCATAAAGAATACCCAACTGAAACTGTTTTTCTGTATCGCCGGACTCTGCCTGTTTGATCAATTCAGGCAGCCTTGGGCGATAGGTCGCCATATCCATATCCAGATCAAGTTCATCGGCCATTACAAGCGATGAAGCACATCCGGCAAAAAAGAGCATCAGCAGGAAACGATACACACCGCGGGCAAACCGGCAAACGGTATTCAACTCACGCACTTTGACTGTCTGGTTTTTCTTACGAAACCACTTCATTTTGTCTCCGGGTCAATATCATGGTCAGTCTGGTATTTCTATGGCTTTTTTCAGTCACCTTATAGGCCTGACGCATTCACAACACCGATGCTATCATCTTCCGCCTCATGAACACCCTGTTCCATGATGCTGCCGATCATATCCATGACAACCAGTGCGACAGGATTATCCAGAATACCGATAACCTCCTCAATCCCGTCCATTTCCTGGGCGGTATGCATGACCCTGGGGGCGGTGATGTTTTTTGCTTCAACCACGGTCAATGCCTGCATTGAAGAAGAGCCGTCCGTGGGTCGGGAGATTTCCGTTTTTTCCATGATGATGACGGGCTGCGATGCCGCTTTTTCCGGTAGTACCTTGAGTTCAGCGGCAGCAATAACAGGCGCCGGTTTTTGGGTTGTTTCCTGCTTTTCTGATGCTTGCCTGGCGGCTTCTTTTGCGGCAGCTTTTTCCTGCTGCTTTTTGGCTTTCAACTTTTCCCGTTCTGTTTTTTTCATGGCCGCCAGCCTTGTCCGGGCATCCTTGTGTCCTGCTTTGGCCGCCATGGCGTAATAGGCTTTTGCACAGTCCTGATTCAGCGGCGTTTCCCCAAACTTTTCATAAATGCGTCCCAGCATGAAATTGGCATTGCGTTTGACATTAGGATCCTTTTTCATCATCTGCCGCATGCGTTTTGTATAGTCTTCTCCAGCAACGGCAGCCGAGCCGAAAATATCAGGGAATTTTTTACGGGTAACCGGACCGTCCGAAGCCAGTGTTTTTTCAAACCATACACCTGAGCGTACATAATCCACGCCGACACCGGTTCCGGTGAAATACATATAGCCAAGCTGGTAACGGGCATGCCGGTCTCCCTGGCTGGCAGCCGATTCGAGCCATTCGATGGCACGCGCCGGATTTTTCGGTACGCCCTTCCCTTCCAGGTTAAGCATGCCTAACCGGTATCGTGCACCGATATCACGGGCTTCCCGTGTTGCATATCCATAATATTGTGCTGCCTTCGTGTCATCCTGCGGCACACCGGAGCCGGATTCGTAGAGCATGCCCAACAGCATGTATCCGGACCCGTCTCCCGAATCGGCAATTTTCTGCGCCCACCGCAATGCGGCAGCATAATCCTGTTCGGTACCCAGCCCCTCGATACTCATGACAGCCAGCAGATACATGGCGGTATTGCTGCCTGCTTCGGCGGCTTTCTGATACCACTCAACTGCTTTGGCATAATCCGGCCGGCCTTCTATGCCCTGGGCATATAAAAAACCGACCTCAAGCTGCCTGGCAGGACTGTTTTGGGCATCACTGATTAATTGGGGAAGCATCCTCAAAGCGGCTCTTCGCTCTGATTCGGGCTCGCCCTTTTGCCAGGCAGCAGCCAATGGCGGCATGGCAAACAATAGCAATGCAATGATGCCTGATACCAGTTGCATGATCTGTTGCCCTGCGGTTTTCTTCATATGTGTATGCCCTTTTTCTTTCCTGTGCGCCGGTCTGCCTCTGCCATGAGCCTGACAAATGCGCTTTTTATACTACCATGCCACCGCTTGAGCCTGCTACTGTATAAAACACTCATCCTGGAAGATGATGCGATAAAACACGCAAAAAGAACGTTCTTTGCAACCACAAAAAACGAAACACAAAAAAAGGGGGGAAAGCATGAAAAAGACCGGACAAAATTCAGGGGGGAATTCTGTCCGGTTAAAGTCAGGTCGGGCCACAGACAAAGCCCAACCCTGAAGTAAAATGAACACAAAGCAACTGTTACAAAGTTACTCGCAAATCCTAGACAGTGTAGTCACGAGACAGAAGCCCAAAGAAAAATACACCTGATCTGAATAGCCGCCAGAAAGGATGCTGCGTTTTTGGCATATCGTGTTGCTATACCACGCCACTGCTTCAGGTAAAGAA
>JAAZED010000113.1 GCA_012512465.1 Oxalobacter sp.
ATTGCCGACAATGCGCATTTTTTTGTCTGATCCTGATGCGATTTTTTCAAAATCGAACTGCAGGACATCGCCCTGGTGAATGACCAGGGTATCGGGCGATCCCGTTTTTTTCAGCCGTTCAACAAGGTCGCGGTCCAGTTCAATCACATGCAGTAGCGGGAGAAAGCGCGACAATAGGTGGGTCAATGCGCCCAGGCCAGGGCCGATTTCAACCATCAGATCGGTCTTTTTTGGTGCAATGGCTGTGATGATGGCCTCCAGGATGGAGACATCCTGGAGAAAATTCTGACCAAACCGTTTTCTCGGGGTGTGTTTCATTTTTTTCCTATTAAAATCCCTTATCGCGATACCATGTCTGCCGCCAGCCGGATAGCCTCTATCATGCTGCCATCGTCGGCACGTCCCGTTCCCTGCACCGCAATATCCAGCGCGGTGCCATGATCAACCGAGGTGCGGATGACCGGTAGTCCCAGTGTCACATTGACCCCATGGCCAAACGTGGCGTATTTCAGGACAGGAAGTCCCTGGTCGTGGTACATCACGAAAAAACAGTCTGCCTGGTCAAGATAATGGGGTAAAAACAGGGTGTCAGCCGGGAAGGGGCCTTCTATTTTCATGCCCTGTTGCTGGAGAGACTGAATAACGGGGGTGATAATTTCAATTTCCTCCATGCCCAGATAGCCGTTTTCACCAGCATGCGGGTTCAGGCCGCTCACCAGGATGCGAGGCTGGAGAATCCTGAATTTTTCCTGCAATTCCTGATGCAGGATACGAAGTGTCCGCATGAGTGAAGCTTGTGTAATGGCATCAGGAATGTCTTTCAGGGGCAGGTGCGTTGTCGCCAGTGCCACTCGTAATGACCCGGACTTCAGACCGTTCGGGGAGTCAATGTGGCCTGCCAGAAGCATGACGACCTGGTCTGCCTGCAGTTTTTCCGCGAGATATTCTGTATGTCCGGTAAAGGCAATCCCGGCTGCATTGATGGTGCTTTTCTGTACTGGCGCAGTAGCAATGGCATCGAAGTGTTTTTTGATTGTTCCTTCAATGGCGATATCCAGCCAGGAAAGTATTGCCGTGGCGCTTGCCGGGTCAGGATAACCCGGTTTGACAGGCTGTGCGAGAGGGCTGTCTATGATGACAAGCGTCCCTGGGTGGCAAAGCGAGCGGATGTGAGGAATGTCTTCCCTGGTTGCATGATGCAATTTGATTTCCGGATCAATATCCGGCGCAAGCTTTTCCAGCAAAAGCGAGTCACCGATCAGAACCGGATAAACATCATGCCTCAGTTTCCATGCGGCCTTAAGCGCGATTTCAGGCCCGATTCCGGCCGGTTCACCCAGGGTGATGGCAATAACAGGAAGCGGTGACATCAGGGAGTCCTCCGTCATTGTTCTTCAAACCGGTATTCCACATAGGCGCGATCACGAAGCTGGCGCAGCCATTCTTCAGTGGCTTCCTCAATTTTCCGTTCCCGCAGAGCCTGTTTGGCTGCAATGCGTTTTCTTTCCACGGAAGCATCTTCCGTTTTGCGTTCGATCACTTCAATCAGGTGAAAACCAAACTGGGTTTCAATCGGTTCACTGATCTCTCCGGGCTGGAGCGACATGAGTGCTTTTTCAAATTCCGGTACGGTGTCACCTGCGTATATCCAGCCCAGGTCGCCACCCCGGCTGGCTGAGGTGTCATTGGAGTACATGCGTGCCAGTTCCTCAAATGTGGCGGCTTTATTGACCAGGCGTTCCTTGAGCTCAACGAGCTTGCGGCGGGCTTCATCGGCAGATACCAACTGGTTGACCTTGATCAGGATGTGGCGGGCATGAATCTGCTGAACAGCCCCTCCCATGGGCAGTGCTGTGGGGGTGCGGACAGGAGCTGCTGATGCCTGTTGTGCCTGGCGCCTGTCGAGTACTTTCAGGATGTGAAAACCATTGGCGCTTTTCAGAATACCTGTCATTTCGTCTTTTTTCAGATTGGCAACCGCTTCAATAAAGAGGGTGGGCAGACGATCCAGTGCGCGCCATCCCATATCGCCGCCATTCAACCCTTCATCACCATCAGAATAGGTGGCCGCATTTTGCTGGAAGCTGCCACCAGCCTTCAGGCTTTGAAGCACATGCTCAGCCCGGTCACGGCGTCCGGAAATCTGCTCGGGGGACGCGTTTTCGGGAATACGGATCAGGATATGTCCCAGGCGGATTTCCTGTCCTGATGCTGCTGCTTCTGCCGTGATGGGATTGGTTTGCTGAATCCCCAGGAGATGGTCGACTTCCGAGTCGCTGATTTCGATCTTGCTGACAACTTCCAGGTCTCTCAAGCGTTGGCGCGCCACGTCATTGCGGATATGTTCGCGGAAAGCCGCCAGGGATGATCCATCCGCTTGGAGCTGTTTTTCAAACTGTTCCATGCTCATGTGGTTTTGTTCTGCAATCATGGCAACCATAGCGTCAAGTTGCCGGTCAGCCACACGAAGTCCGCGCTCTTTTGCCATCTGCAACTGGACGCTTTCCACAATCATGCGTTCCAGTACCTGGCGTTCCAGTTCCGCACGTGGCGGGTGAATTCCCTGCTGATTCAGGCGTTTTTCAATCACGGTGACACGTTCATCCAGCTCTTTTCTGGTGATGACATCACTGTTAACGACGACAACAATGGAGTCGACTTTCACTTGGGGTGCTGTCTGTGGTGTTGAAATCGGCTGTGCAAGGCAAACAGAAACGGTTGCCAGCAGTGTCATGATGGTCGTCAGAAATGCACGAAGAAAAACCATTCTGGTTGGCAGGACGAAAGCGCGCATAATACTAATATCCTTCACTGAAAATTACTGATAACTCTTTATTCGTCATACGCTGTCAGCGGGCGATAACCCGGAATGCCTTTCCTCAGCACTTCCATGGGGTTTGAGCCAATCTTGGACATGCCCCTCAATTCTAGCTGGAAGAAGAGTGCCGTGTTCGATTCGGAAGACGAGGTTGCATACCGCTGTGCCACAACGCGGCCGATCCAGCAGTCTGCGTTGTATTCGACACCAAATAAACTTTCGATGGTTTTGTTGTCGGGCAGAGAATAACTGACCTGACCGACAGCATACCAGCGTTTGCCCAGTGGCCATTGGCCGGAAATATTGATCTGATCAATGGCGTTACCATATTCATCCGTGGAATTGCGCAGATAGCGGTACTCGGCATTCAATGCCATTTTATCAGCAGGCCGCCACTGTAGACTGTAGTTGGCGCTGTAGGTGCGGCGTGTGCTCTGGTTATACTGCACAGACGTGTCGACAGCCAGTTTTGGCGTCAGCAGGCCGCTGGCCATCAGCAGCAGGTCTGAACGGTTTTCGTTGCGCTTCTCGATCGGCGAGTAAAGTGCAACGCGCTGGTCAGAAAAATAATAGCGCTGGCCGATAGTAAAACGCATTCTTTCTGCGCCGGATTGTTCAATATAGCGTGAAGTTACTGCCGCGGTCAGATTGTTTGCATCCGCTATCCTGTCTTCACCGACAAACCGGTTTTCTTCAAAGAGCTGGGCATATCCAAAGCTGGGTTCACCTGAGTCGAACACCGGATATTTATTCTGGTTACGGTAAGGTGTGTAGACATAAAACAGCCTGGGTTCCAGCGTCTGCGTCATATCTGTACCAAAAAACGAGGCATCGCGCTCAAAAATCAACCCGGTATCCAGGGAAAATGTCGGGATGGCGCGTGACATGGTACGGTCCTGGTCAGGGCGGATATATTTGTCATCCAGATCGTAGCTGGCATAGTGAACAGACGCTTTTGGGGTCAGGAAAGCGCCACTTGAAACAAGCGGGAAAGCAATTTCCGGTTTGACGACATAGCGCTCACCACGCTGACGGTTCCACAGCTTGTCATCAGAAAGCCAGAAGCGTGTGTATTGAAAGTTGGCAGTAAGATCAAACCCTTTAACATCATAGCGCTGCGCGTTGATATTGACGTAGGGCAGTCTGTCATAGCTGGGAATAATTGGTAGTTCCTTGTCCTGCAGAACCTGGTAGCGGCTGGCGCCGGCAGTGATATTCCAGTAAGTATCCGAGTATTGCAGATAGCCATCCTGCAGCAAGAGGCGGTTTCCCCTGACGATCTGGCTGGAAAAGTCATCCGGGTAGTTATCGTCAGAAGCCTTGTTGAAATCCCAGGCATACCGCCAGCCAGGTGCGAAATCATGTTCGTGTTGAGAGGAGATGGCATAACGGTCCCGGTGTGCCTCATTGTCACTCGGCAGGTATTCGACGTAGGTTTCCCCCTTGTAGTTCTGCCCCAGGTAACGTCCATGCGCCCCCATCTGGAAGCCGCGTTTCGCGATGTATTTGGGGAAAATGGTCAGATCATAATTAGGCGCCAGATTAAAATAGTATGGGACCATCAGTTCCATGCCACCTTTTGACGTGGCGCCCATGGTCGGCGGTAAAAAGCCGGACTTTCTTTCGCTGCTTAACGGAAAAGTCAGGGATGTACCGGCCAGAATAGGCACATTCTTGAAATAAAGAACAGGATATCGGGAGGTGCCAATATTTTTTGCGGTATCCAGGTCCAGCGTTTCGGTTGCCAGATACCAGTCAGGATTTTCCCCTTCGCAGGTTGTGTATGTGCCATTGACGATGGTTGTGTTGTATTCATCTTCCAGGTCAATACGTTCCGCTTTGCCCTGACCACCGGCCATATCCATCCGGTATTTTGCCTGAGTGAGTACCCCTTCTCCGGTATCCATGTTGAACTGCATGGAGTCAGACCGGTAGCGGTTGCCATATTGGGTGATATCCACATTGCCAATGACTTCAATTTCATTTTCTTCCTGGCGGAAGATGCCGTGGTTGCCGGTGATGCGGGTCTGTCCTTTCTCTATTTCAATCAGATAATCAAGATTCATTTCCCGGTCCGGGCGCCCGGTGATCTGTTCTGCCCACATGATGACTGGCGCATTTTCATCATCTTCCAGAATGGTTTTCTGTTTGCGGGGCGTCTTTTGCGTATCGGCATAAAAATCAAAGGACCGGGTTTTCTGCTGACCATACCTGCGTGGGCCTTTCGCCAGTGTGAGGCTCATTGTGCGCTCATGCTCAAAGAGCGCGTAAGTTTCAGGCACTCTTGACAGTCTTTTTTGCGCATCGCGCTGGTATGTGAGGCTCAAGCCACGATCAGACCTGGGTGCCGTTGCCGATTGATAACCGGCTGGTGTTTTTTCCGGCTCTTTGGCGATAATGGTTTCCTTGCGGTATATGACCGGCTTATCGCCCCTTTCTGGAGGCGTGTCACCACCGCCGGTCTGGTATTGCAGATTGAGTCCGCGATCCAGACGACCAGAAAGGGGGCCTTGCTTTCGCATGGACTGTGCTGGTGAATGATCTTCCTCCGGGTCACGCGATGTCTGGTTGATCTGTGCCCCTGCGGTTATCGGCAAGGTTGAGACAACCAATATCACGGGCAATAACTGATACCAGCGAAAAATGGCAGGGCGAAAGATCATTTAAAGATTGGATATGGATTTACGGCAAATTTCTGGCGAATCAATTATTATATGAGAACTTTATGCTTTAAAACGTAACAGCCCCTTATTTCATGTCATTATCTTCAGGCCCCATGATATCTTCAGATCCCCGTCTGGCCTCACTGCAACAATGGCTGGGTTCGCGTTCCCGGCATGGTGTTGATTCCAGAACCATTCGTCCCGCATCATCTGATGCCAGTTTCAGGCGTTACTTCCGGATTGATTCTCCCACCGGCAGTTACATCATCATGGATGCACCGCCTGAAAAAGAAAATGTTCAGCCATTTATTCATGTCGCGGAAGTTTTCAGGCAATGTGCGGTTTGTGTGCCGGAAATTGTTGAAAAAAATATTGATGAGGGTTTTTTACTGCTTTCTGATCTGGGTAATACAACTTACCTGCAAAAACTCAATGAGAAAAATGCGCATGACATGTACCTGGATGCGATTGATGCATTGGTGCGCATCCAGGCGACAAGCCGCTCGGGTGTCTTGCCTGAGTATGACAGGACATTGCTTTTAAATGAACTGACACTTTTTCCCGAATGGTATGTGAAAAAGCATCTGGGTATTCAGTTGTCAGAAAAACAGGCGGCATCCCTGCAAAAAATATTTGACCTGATTTTAGGCAATAATCTGGCACAGCCGCAGGTCTATGTGCATCGGGATTATCATTCCCGCAATCTGATGGCGCTTGAAACCGGGAATCCGGGGATACTGGATTTTCAGGATGCGGTATTTGGCCCGATTACCTACGATCTGGCATCACTTTTGCGGGATGCTTATATCGTCTGGGATGAAGAGCGCGTGCTGGACTGGGCGATACGGTATTGGGAAAGGGCACGCAAGGCAGGGTTGCCGGTCAATCCGGATATCGACATGTTTTACCGGGATTTTGAATTCATGGGCCTGCAGCGCCATCTGAAGGTGCTCGGGATTTTTGCCCGGCTGTATCACCGGGATGGCAAGGCCGCTTACCTGGATGATCTGCCGGTTGTGATGGAATATACTTACAGAGCGGCTTCCCGATATCCCGAACTGGCACCACTTGCGCAGCTTTTGGATCAGCTTTTGCAAAAAGAGACGCAGGTCGGATACACCTTTTAGTTAAACCATGATTCATGCGGCAGGAACCAAAATGAAAGCCATGATATTTGCAGCCGGTCGGGGTGAGCGACTGCGCCCCCTTACTGACACTATCCCGAAACCGTTGCTTGAAGTTCGTGGCAGGCCATTGATCGTCTGGCATATTTTGAATCTGGTCCGTGCCGGTATTACAGATATGGTCATTAATCATGCCTGGCTGAGTAACCGGATTGAAGAAGCGCTGGGTGATGGATCGCGTTTCGGTGCAAACATTATTTACTCGGCAGAAGGGGAGGCGCTTGAGACGGCGGGAGGTGTTGTCAACGCGCGGCATTTGCTGGGAGAGGATCGTTTTGTGGGTATTGCCGCTGATGCCTACTGCCCGCATTTTGACTTTTCCCAAGTCAAAATCGCGCTTGAAGACAATGACGTCTGGGGAAAACCGCATGCTGATGACAAGAAAGATATGGCCTGGCTGTACCTGGTCAAAAAGCCGCCTTATTATGAAAAAGGGGATTTCTCACTGAATCTCTTTTCAGTCAGTAATGAAGGGGAACGGCCTTATACCTTTTCCGGTATTGGTGTTTATCGTATGGCCATGTTTGATGCCATACAGCCGGGTGAGAAAGCGCAATTGGGGATGCTGTTAAGAGCGTATGCCGATAAAGGTCTTGTTGGCGGTGAAGTTTACCGGGGTGACTGGACAGATGTGGGCACGGTTGACCGATATGAAATGCTGAATGCGCCACTGTCTTTTGAACGATAAACCGGAAACAACATCATAAAAAACGCGCCGAAAGGGCGCGTTTTTTTATGATGAGACCTTTAGTCTACCGCCTTGACCATGTCTTCAATCACTTTTTTCGCATCGCCAAAGACCATCATGGTTTTATCCATATAGAAGAGTTCGTTGTCCAGCCCGGCATAACCGACAGCCATGGAGCGTTTGTTGACAATGACTGTTTTGGCGCGCTGTGCTTCGAGAATCGGCATGCCGGCAATGGGTGATTTCGGATCCTTTGCTGCCGGGTTGACCACATCATTGGCGCCAAGAACCAGTGCCACATCAGCCTGCGCGAATTCGCTGTTGATATCTTCCATTTCAAAGACCTGGTCATAGGAGACTTCCGCTTCTGCAAGCAGCACGTTCATATGTCCAGGCATGCGCCCGGCTACCGGATGGATAGCGTATTTGACTGTGACACCGTGCTCGGTCAGCTTATCGGTCAGTTCTTTTAAGGCGTGCTGTGCCCGTGCGACTGCCAGACCATATCCCGGAACAATCAGTACCGTATCGGCATTCATCATCAGAAAAGCCGCATCCTCTGCCGAGCCGGATTTGACATTCCGGGGCGCCTGATCTCCTGCTGCCGCCGCACCCGCATCACCGCCAAATCCGCCCATGATCACATTGATAAAGGAGCGGTTCATGGC
>JAAZED010000114.1 GCA_012512465.1 Oxalobacter sp.
AGGTAAAGGTGCCGGTAAAGCTCAGCATGAAACCCAGCCCGATAAAGGCATGGGCCTGCTGGAGGCTGCCATTGAAAGCATGGGCAACCCCGCCGGGTGTTTTGATCTGGCGGAGATATTTGAGGACTATGTCAACGGCGCGCAGGCTGTGCAGGAGCACGGGCAACCCGAAGTCGCGCGCCATTTTCAGTTGCTCCACGTAGTAATGCTCCTGTTTTTCCCGCAATGGCCCTTCCCTGCGTTCGGGTTTGTAAAAATCCAGGCCAATCTCGCCGATACCAACAAACTGCGGGTCAGCAAGGCTCGCTTCCAGCAATAGGCGCATGGCTTTCAGATCATCTTCTGTGGCGTCCACCACGCAGGACGGGTGAATACCCAGCGCATAGGCACAATTGGGGTGGCGGTGTGCCAACTGGCGCACGTCGGCAAAACCCTGCCTGTCGATGGAAGGAATAACGATACGGGATACCTTGAGATCTGCCGCACGGCGGGCAATGGCGTCGCATTCATCGGCCAGTTCGAGCGCATTAAGATGGCAATGGGTATCTGTCCACATGGTCAGTCGCATTCGGGTCAATCAGGTAATGACAGTTTACCGCATGGACTCCTGCTTTGCCATGCGGGTAAAAGCCCCGTGCTTTTTTATTGTGGCCCGGCGGCAGGAAAAGAAAGGCTTGGGCAGGATGGGAGCATAGCCGCCATGGCGTTCATCTAAAATCTGCGGGTACGCCCGCCAGCCGCAAAAACGGCGGCAATAAAACAGGAACCAGGTCAATGACAGGAAAAGTCTTTCCACCGGAGACAAAACCCAGGGAAATCTTTGTTTATGTGTGCGAAAGGATCGCCCAGACGCTTTTGCCCTACGGATTTACTTATCGCAAAAGCCGCAATGAAATAGCAAGAATAAACGATGATACCGACTGTATTTTTCATTTCCAGCCATCCATCAAATCAAGTTCTGTCCGTTTCCGGATTTACATTGAGGTTTTCTCAAAAAAATACCGGCAACTCGAAAAGGAACAGGGTGAAAACGCGCCAACGGGCAGCCTTTTCCTGTATTAACCCGTATCAAACAATGTGTCCACCAGCGCCTGGATAACGCATCATGGCCGCTCGAATGCGGCTGGCATATGCCTGAATCGAGTAACAAGGGGATGACGATGCGGGGGAAAACAGCCGTAGCACCGGCTTTGATCATGACGGCAGGTGCGGTATCCTGTGGTCTGCTACTGATCAACCTGTCTGCTGCCCCTGCCGTGTTTAACCGTTCGCTGCTGTCATTTCTCTTCATTATCCTGCTGATTTATACGGGGTTTTGCACTTATCTGTATCTTTATCAGCGCTCGCTGCTTTATTTCGGGCAGCCCAGACGGCTGGAAAATGCCCCGCTCATGGTACTGCAACGGCCGGATGCGAAGGTGATGGTGACGATGCTGGAAAACGACAGGCCGGATGCGCTCATTTACTTTGGCGGTAATGCTGAGGATGTGTCGATGAATCTGCCGGACTTTGCCGAGCGCTTCCCGAACCATGCCCTGTACCTGATGCACTATCGCGGCTACGGCGGCAGCGAGGGCAAGCCATCAGAGCAAGCCATTATGGATGATGCGTTTGCGCTGTACGATGAGGTGGCAAAAAGGCACGGACGTATTGTCGTGGCCGGGCGAAGCCTGGGAACGGGTGTTGCGGTTCACCTGGCAGCAAAACGCCCGGCTTCGCGCGTTTTGCTGATTACGCCTTATGACAGCATAGAATATGTCGCCGGGCGCGCTTTTCCCTATGTGCCGGTGCGCTGGCTGCTGAAAGACAAGTATGAATCCTGGCGCTATGCGCCTGAAGTTTCTGCCCCTACCCTCATCCTGATGGCTGACCATGATGAGGTGATCCCGGCACAAAGCACCGAGCGGCTTTACGCGCTTTTCCCGGAAGGGATTGCCACCCTGCTGGTGATTCCCGACTCACGGCATAACAGTATTTCCGCCTCGGAAAACTATCAGCGCGCGCTGACGGCTTTTGTGAATAGCGAGTAGCTGGAAAGATAGGATCAATCCTGGAGGATTCTTTGCAGGAATCGTTTTCCGGCGCCCGGTTTGTCGTCGCGTTTTGACCAGGCGATCTTTGCCCTGGTTTCCCATTCATCGGCTTTTTTCTCATCCACCGGCTGCCCCAGCTTGCCGTAACGATAAACGTCTGTCAGGCGGTCCATTGCCTGGGGATTACCGCCTTCTGCACTCCTTGTGTACCAGTAAAGCGCATCCTTGCTGCTTTTCTGAACACCAAATCCATGCTCATAAGAACGGGCGAGGTTGAACTGGGCTGCCTCATCACCCAGCTCCGCCGCCTTGCGATCCAGTTCTGCCGCTTTGCCCAAATCTTTGGGTACACCAAGCCCTTTGTAGTAAAGATTGGCTAGATTAACAAGTGCTGTTGTATCTCCTTGATCTGCGGCCTTTTGAAGCCACTGTATCGCCAGTGCATAATCCTGTTTTACACCTTGAGCATTTTTATACATAAGGCCGATTGCTGTCTGTGCTATTGCTTCATTTTGCATAGCGGCTTTTTGAAACCACTCCATTGCTTTCGCATAATTTCGCTCTACCCCTTTGCCATCACGGAAGAGGCAACCCATAATATATTGAGCAGCAGCGTACTGTTGTTTGGCAGATTCCGTGTACCAATACAGCGCTTTTTGATGATCCTGTTTCAGACCAGCGCCATTGCTGTACATATAACCAAGCGCATTTTGTACTTTGGGATTTTTCTGAACATCTGGCTTTTCAAAATAAACAAGAGCCTTGGCAAACTCGTCATTGAAATAATGTTTCAACCCTTGGCTGATATCGTCGGCATATGCTGAGCCAGCCATAAAAAAAACCACCAGGCAGATGAATAATCTTTTTTTCATGGATTCAGGCCTTCCGAACAAAACAAAAGAAATGATAACTGTACCATTCCTTTTGTATATTTTTATCAGCGTTTCATTTGGGTTGTATCCCTTTCTGTTCTCCTCCCCACATAATCAATCAGCATCTGTTTTGCCTCATTGCTCATCGTGTCATTAACGATGAGGAGCATCGTGCCTGTTACCGGGCTCATGGTATTGGCAACCTGCCGGATATTGTCGTTCCACTCGGCAACCGACTTGCCGACCATGCTGCCAAGCACGGTGGCTTTGTTCAGGTCTCCCCCGTTTTTGAGAAGCGAATTGGTATAAAGCTGCGCAATGGCGTCATACACCTGATACAGCTTTTCCGCGCCCAGGGCGACATGGTTTCCGGCAAAGAGGCCAACAAGATCAACGAGCTTGCCGCCCATCACCGTCTGGTAGCCGAATTTTTCGAGCTTGTCGGCAAATTCATCGCTGTTTCTGGCTTCCCACAACTCCCTGGGAGAGATCAACCGGTTGCTGTCGAGCAGTTCCTTATCCTGTTTGTATGACACCAGCAGGTCTTTTTCGTAGGAGATATAGCGATCCCCGAATGTGGCTTTCATGTAGCCGTCGGCAGTCAGGGCAAAACGCCTCAGGGAATTTTTTGCGTTGCGCACCTTGGTGTCCATGCCGTGTTTCCAGTATTCCAACACTTCTGGATTATCCATTTTTTTGCCATAGGTGTTGCTGCGTGTGGCGGCATGGACAGAAAGTATCTGTTTGAGGCTGTTGCGTGATGCCGTGCCGTACTGCTCATAGGCAACACCTCCCATTTTGGCAAGATTTTCAACAGGCGACACCCGGCATTTTCCCTGCCGGGCATCCTCGTATGCATTCGCCATATTTCCGCCATCTTCTGTCATACCCGCCATGACGGAGGAAGTAATGGTTGGCAGGTTGTTGAGGATGCTCTGCCCTGTTTCCTGTAGGGTTTCATTTGTCTTTTGCATGCCTGTATGCAACTGGCTGCGATTGTAGGCATCCGCGTCACCTAGTATGCCGGATGCGACAGATTCGGCTGACCGCCTGACCAGATTACCAGGTTGACCTTGTGCTGTTTTCAATGCCGGTTGTGTTGCTGTTGTCAGCGCCGAAGTCTCAACCAGATTTTGCATCTGTGCCTGCGGCACTTTCATGTTGAACTGAGTATTCATCATGTCAGTCACATCCGGTGCTTTAGCCTGCCCGGACAGGGAGGGGGCTAAAGCAGCAGAAGATGATGTGGCAATGCTGCTTTTCGTTCCAGTAGACACCTTGGGAACGGTAGTGAGAAATCGTCTTTCCAGCCGCTGTTGTT
This sequence comes from Oxalobacter sp., assembly GCA_012512465.1. Lineage (GTDB taxonomy): Bacteria > Pseudomonadota > Gammaproteobacteria > Burkholderiales > Burkholderiaceae_D > Oxalobacter > Oxalobacter vibrioformis. Next base: position 4,227 of record JAAZED010000114.1, read on the forward strand.
CCTGCTTCTGTTGAAACTGTTCTGTAGCGACATTTCCGATCATGTTGACTATGTTATCGCTGGCTTTTTGTGCTTCATACGAAAAATCGGGTTCAGGCAATTCGGGTGTATCTGGCACAACAGGGGTAACCGGGCGTTTTGCCCGTTCATCTTCTGTCAGTAAATACGGCATTTTTTCACGTACGACTTTGGCAGCAGGACTGTCATCGGTCCAAATGTCATATTCCGGCCGCCCCCAGCTTATATCTTGTGACATACATTCTCCGTAAAAAATTATTGATCAATTGAATGCGGCAATATGGCCGCGCTATATCAATATATGCCCGCTGGCAAGGGGTTTTTGCTGTTTGTACGAATGTTTGTCACGTCAGCCGGAGTGTAAGGGCTGGTGCGGGGTTTAGGAAGAGCTATATCCGCCGTTTTCAATTGTGAATGTCGGAATATGGTGGCTTTGGTTTTTTCTGGCAGCTTTTCGGTTTACTGACCGGTGTTCCGATAACCCTTCAGCCAGGCATCCAGCCGTTTCATGGCTTTTTCCCGCTGGCGGCCCAGCGACATCGTGAAGCCGGTGTGGTCGTCCTGCCAGTTCCAGGGTTTTTGGGTTGTCAGCATGATGGCCCATACTGATTCGCCCTTTTGCCGTGTGGCACTGTTGGCAATGAGCGGATCAACAAGGAAAGTGAGCCAGGCCTGTTTTCCCTGTGGTGACCAGACGGACTCCAGTACCCACATTTCATCGGCCCACCACTCAAGCGAAACAAGATCGACCGGATTGATGTGCCAGCCCAGCTCTGCCAATAGATTGCGGATTTCTATGACGTGGTGTTCCATAGCTGTCATGTTATGGCCTGGCAGGGAGAATGACAAGAGACGGTTTCGTGTATTCGTGGGTCGGTGTCTGGGTGAGCCAGCCTTTTCTGACGTAGAGGGACAAGAGGCTGGTCATGCGCTGAAAACTGTTTTCCTCAAACCAGGAGCGAATACCGGCGTGTTCGGGCGTATCTGGCAGGTCTGGACACTCAGTATCTCGCACAGTTCGCGGGCCAGGCGGGTGTAATCATCAAAGAGTGACAGGATATGGATATCCCAGAATGCTGAAAAAAAGGTGTTGTGAGGGGCGACATAGCCGAACACCACATCAGGAAAGCTGTCAGCATAGGCATCATTGACGGCATCATCAGCGCTTTCCAGCAGCTCGTCATGCACCTGCATGGGCAGCGGATTGCAGGGGGGCTTCATCCACGTCCATCAGCTTGATTTCCCACAGGCGGGCAAGTGAGATGTGCCCCTGCCCTTCGCGGGCTGCGGCTGATAAAAAGCGGGTCAGGTCTGGTCGGGATGCTGTAAGTGATTTTCCAGCGCATCATACAGCCGGGCATTGGCCTCTTCTTCCAGCAGATGGATGTCGTTTTCGCTCAGACCGAGAGTATGAATGGCTTCGGAAATCCAGCTGGTCGTATCGCTCACAAGCGTCCCACATGAATTAATGCAATTTATTATCAATGCATTATATTTGCATGATTTTAATGAGATTTTTAAATCAAGATGCGCACCGATTTAATAATTTACCGGGGAAAGCAGGAGGTCCTGCGGCAGGATACTCAACTGGACATGGGTGATACCAGACTCCGGTACCGCAATCCGATTCGAAAAGGGAAAGCGTACCCTCTTTTCGGACAATGCGAATTTGCATGAAGAGCCCCTTCTCTGTTGAGGCTATTCTTCCAGCCCGTTTTCGGACATGCGCAGGATGCGGTCGCAACGCTGTGCCAGATCACTGTCGTGCGTCACAATGACAAAGGCCGTCCCGGTCGTTTTGGAGAGTTCCAGCATCAGATCGAAGATCTGATGCGCTGTCGGGCGGTCCAGATTGCCGGTGGGCTCATCGGCCAGGACACAGGCAGGCTGTGTCACCAGCGCACGGGCCAGGGCCACCCGCTGCCTCTCGCCGCCGGAAAGCTCGCCGGGACGGTGGGTCACGCGGTGTTCCAGCCCCACACGGGCCAGGATATCTTTCGCCGTTTTATGGGCGTCTTCGCGGCTGATGCGCCGGATCATCAGTGGCATGGCAACATTGTCCAGCGCGGAAAACTCGGGCAGGAGATGGTGGAACTGGTAAACGAAACCCAGGGACTGGTTGCGTACGATACCGCGTTCTGTCCCGGACAGGCTGGCAAAATCCCGTCCTTCAAGGCTGACGGTG
>JAAZED010000007.1 GCA_012512465.1 Oxalobacter sp.
AACAGGGGATTTTCCGTAAAATTGACCTCATTTTTCCAAAATTCGGCGCAATAATAATTTTTATTCCCGCAGCAGAAAATTCTGAGGCTTTTATTCAGCGGTTCCTTAAGCAAAAAAGTCTGCATGCTGGGTTCTTTTTCTGTTGGCAAGACCTCTCTTGTCGAACAGTTTCTTCACTCTATTTTTTCTGACAAATACCTTTCGACGGTAGGTGTCAAAATCAGCAAAAAAACTGTCAATATTGATGGTACCGACATGTCTCTGGTTTTATGGGACATGGAGGGAAAAGACGATTACGTCGATATCAAGATGTCTCATCTCCGCGGCACCATGGGATTTTTTGTCGTTGCCGATTTAACCCGTCTTGATACCTTTGACGCTGCACTCAAGATCAGGCGGGTTGCACTTGATGTGCTGGGTGAGAATACGCCTCATATGCTGCTTCTGAATAAAAGTGATCGTCCTGCCTGGGAGGTGGATGATGAACGTATAAAGGTTGCACAGGCTGCCGGCATCAAGGTTTTGCGTACAAGTGCCAGAACAGGAACGGCTGTTAATGAGGCTTTCGAAACCCTTGCGAAAGATATGCTGGCAAAGACGTAAATGAAAGGCCTTGATTTTATCCATTCGATTCTTGCTGAGATCGATATCGTGGTGCTCAAGCGGCTGGCGTCGGGAAAGTACACGCTGCTCGGCAAGGTACCGGACTTTTATCGCGAGCTGTACCCGGACGACGAGAATGGGCCATGCGTTGAACCATGGAAGCATTCGGATATGCTGGCCTTTTTCCTTGAGGATGCAGAGATTTTTTTCAGCAAGAATACAGAAGGGCAGTATTCTTCCAGCATCTGGCAGGAAGAGGGTGTGGATGGTGACAAGGCGCTGTTTGCACAGGCGATGGTCACTTCGGAAGGCCGGGCAATTATTTTGCGTCTTTTTCACGAAGAATATATCGAGCGGGTCAAGATCCTCCAAAAGGCGAGAGAAAACCTTCTGGAAAGAAGGGAACTGAAGCGTGATCTGCAGCTGTACAAGAAAATTTCCCGCTATGATGCCCTGACGTCTCTTTATAACCATGCCACTTTTATAGAGATTTTGCAGGCTGAGGCGATGAATGCCAGAAACACGGGGGCAAGCCTGTCGCTTCTGATCATGGATATTGATGATTTCAAGCGGGTCAACGACACGTTTGGCCATCTGGCTGGCGATACGGTGCTGGCGTCTTTCGGTAAAATCCTGCAATCACACTTGCGCACAGGGGATATCGCAGCACGGTATGGCGGGGAAGAGTTTGTTATTCTGGCGACAAATACGTCACAGGATCAGGCTTTCCACATGGCAGAAAATCTGCGCAAACGTATTGAGGACTTCAAATTTCCCTATACCGAACGCACGACAGTCAGTATCGGCTGTACAGCTTATCAGCCGCCCGAGGATATCAGGAATTTTATACAGCGGGCTGATTTTGCCATGTATGATGCTAAACGTGACGGCAAAAACAACATCAAGATACGATAGAGATCTGCCTCACCTTTTTCTCAATGCAGGTTATGATGCAGGTTTTTCAGGTCGCTGACGATTTCATCAATGCTGAAAGCCAGCCCTTTCTTTTTATTCAGAATCGACTCTGCTATTTTCAGCAGCCGCTCCTCAGAAGCGTCGCCGCTGATGACTTCATGCGGGTAGCTAGGGTCAGGCCTCATTAAATTGCCTGCTGCAAAGCTGCTGTGCCCCCAATGGCGGCGTTGCATCGAAAAATGGGAACTTGACGTAGGGCTGCTACGCCTGCGTCCCCATTTCCCGCTGCGCCTGGCCCTTTGAGCCAAAACGGTTTTTCGCAAACGGAAAATTAATGAGGTCTGCTCCTAAGGTAATCGATATTGATAAAGTAATTGGTGGGCTCGCGCATGCGATTTCCCGCCGCAGGGAAGGTTGAACGCATCTCGATATGATATTTCTCCCAAGGCAGCACTCCCCATCCTAAGGTCAAATGCTTTGCGCTTTCATGAGAAGGAACAAACAACGATGGATTACTCTGCCATTGTTTTTTAAGGATATTTTTTTTATTGCAGGTATTTTTCCTGCATGCGGCTGATGTTTACCTGAAGCACCTTTTGCAGATAATTGTCCATACTGCCGTAGTGATTCCGGATGGTATCGATGGCAGCCTGAAGGTATTCCCGTTTTACTGTCAGAAGCGGGGTGTAGGCAGGTTTTTGTTTGAGGATGTCAGCATGTTTTTCATGGATATAGCTGGCGGATTGCAGATAATCTTTCATGATGGTTGTGTCATCTACACCAAGGGAGTAGAGAACAAGTGCTGCTCCCACGCCTGTCCTGTCTTTGCCTGCGGCACAGTGAAAAGCCAGAGGCGCTGAGTCATCAGCTTGCAGAATGCGGAAAAATTCCGTGTACTGGGCAATGGCCTCCTTGTCTGTCACCAGCTCATGGTAGATACGGATCATGAGATTTTCATCGATTTTGGTGTCATCCACATCACTGAGTTTGCCAGGGGTGATGGGCAGGAAGTAGTATCGCCGGATACTTTCCGGGAGCCTGTCGGGCTTGTCCTGCTGTTCCTTGATTGATCGAAAGTCGATGAGGGTAACAAGCGGGATAGCTGAAAGGGTGCGCATGTCTTTTTCTGACAGGGAGGAGGGCTCATCGGTGCGAAAGAGTTTTCCATGGATGACTTTTTTGCCGTTAGCGGCGTTGTATCCCCCCAGGTCACGGGTGTTCCAGGTGGTTTCCAGCACAATACGCTCTCCCGGAGCGGGGCTTTTGGTGTATCCATGCGGGGTAAGGCACAGGGCCAGGAGGGCCAGGAGGCTGGAAAGGAGGTATTTTGTGTTGCTCATGTCAGTATTCACAATCAGGTTTGTCCTGGTGAAATAGTACACCATGATACGAGGTGTTACGGGCCGTAACATTGCTTGTCAATGCAGGGTGATTACGGTAAATTGACAGTGTTTTCGGCCTTGTTTCCTGTCTTTTACGGCATTCTGATCGATGCGGGATGCGTCTGGTGTCATATGGCTAACCTTATCTGTATTCCATGTTGAGAGCAATTTTTCTCTTTTCCATGATGTTGCTTCTGGCAGGGTGCGCTTCACGCGTGCCGACTGATACTATCCGCTCATCGCTTTCCACCGGTTATGTCAGTGATCTGCGGGAGAAGATGGAGAAAAATCACGATTCTTTTGGCGAGTTTGTTACAGCGCTCAATCTGGCGCGCCTTTTACAGATTGAGGGCCGATGGAAGGATTCCATCCAGCGGTATGATGAGGCGCTGACCATACTGGAAGAGTATGAGTCAAGGGCAATCATCAATGTACGGGAAATCGCGGCAACAGCCGGTACCTTTCTCCTGGCACGGGGAACAAAGCAATACTACGGCACGGGATACGAACGCTCACTGCTTCATACATTCAATTCGATGAATTACCTCATGCTGGGCGATTTCACCGGAGCAGCTGTTGAAATGCGAAAAATGGACAAACGGCAGGAATACTGGCTGCAGGAATCTGAATCCCGGATTGAAAAAAATATGAAGGAAACAATGGATCTGCCTGTCCAGTACAGCATGCGTGACATGCTTGAGGATGAGGCGGTTCGCAAGCTGATGAATAATTATCAGGATCCCTTTTCCTATGCGCTGAGTTCGATTGTATTTCGTATTACTGGAGATATACAGGCTTCAGACGTGAATCTGCGGCGGGCGGTTGCACTGGACAGCAATGCGGGAGAGCTTTTCCGCCATGCCTGGCCACAGCCGGAGGCAGCACCACCTAGAAAAGGAAAAACAGCAAAAAAAGAAGAGGAAAAGGAAGAGGAAGAGCGTATTGTTATTCCACAGCTCGTTCCTCTCAGAGTGACTTCGGTCGGCTCGGATGCGCCGGCTCTCGGGCAGGCAGCGACGCAGGGGCCGGAACGGCAGGAAGTAACGGTTATTGCCTTGAGCGGGGTTGCGCCTTCTCTGAAGATTGAGCACATACGGGTCAGTTTCCCGAGAATCGGCTATATCCTGCTTGATTTGCCTTCCTATACCCGGCCTGTCCCCGGACTTGTTCCTCATGCCGCTGTTTCTCATGCTGCTCCCATGGTTTTTTATCCGCTGCTTCGTACGGACAGGCTGGCTTACCGTACGCTGCAGGATGAGGTGAATCTTGAAATGGGATCAGCCGTCAGCCGGGCGGCTGTCAGGGCAGGCATATCCGCATCGGTTTATGCCGGGGCAAGGTCAAATGAAGATACACGGGATTATGCCGAGGTAGCCAGTACGCTGACAATGATCCTGCTGGACCTCTGGACATATTCCATGTCGGATTCGGCCCGTAACTGGGAGACGCTTCCCAATGAAGGATATATCGCAATGGCAACGGTTCCGAATGGCAGCACCATTACTGTCGGAGAGGGGAAAAACCAGCAGAGCCTGCCCTTGCCGAACGATATACGGGGGGTTATTATTATGATGACCTATTTCTCTAACTCTCACATGAAGATGGATTATGTCACGTATTAGAATTCTTCTCATTTTGTTCTGTATTGGCCTTTTGGCTTCCTGCGGCCGGTCCACACATGAGTACCTTGACAATGATGATGTCAGGATCAAATCCATCAAGCATGTGGAAGATGGTGATTTTCTCGTTGTCACTGCCGTGCTGGTCAATGATGATGACGACGATGTCAACCATAGTGTGTATCGCATGCTGTGGTTTGATGATGATGGCATGCTGCTCGAGCAGTCTTCCTGGCGGCCTGTGATCGTGAAGGGCAAGGCGCCTGTCTATATCAAGGAACGCTCAACTATACCGGGTGCGAAAGAATACACCCTGATTATTTCCAATGATGCGAGCTAGACAATGAAAAAGTTACTCCGTTATTCCTCTCTTTCTGGTTTTGTTGCACTGGCGGTGCTGCTTTCGGCCTGTAGCGGCCCGCAGACAGGCCGTGTCAGTGGCGATGGCGAAGTGGTGTATGAAGATGCGCAGGCCGCAGAGACTGTCACAACCAAGTGGGGTTCTACCGACCTGCAATCAACAGCCGAAAGTATGGCCCAGTCTCTTTTGG
>JAAZED010000115.1 GCA_012512465.1 Oxalobacter sp.
ATGTCACAATACCCAGCACGTGAACAACGGCAAATCCCCTGATCGGGCCGGAGCCCAGCATCAGAAGCGCCAGGCCGGCAATCAGTGAGGTGACGTTTGAATCTAAAATAGTGGCCCAGGCATGGGAGAAGCCATTGGCAATCGCCATTTGTGGCGACAGACCGGCCCGCAGTTCCTCCCGTATCCGTTCATTGATCAGGACGTTTGAGTCGATTGCCATACCCAGTGTCAGCGCCAGCGCGGCAATACCCGGCAACGTCAGCGTGATTTGCATCAGTGACAGCACGGCCACCAGCATCAGGACGTTGACGGTCATGGACAACACGCTGAAAAACCCAAACAGTGTGTAGTAAACGATCATGAAAGCGGCTACCGTCAGGAAACCGTACAGGGTTGACTTGAAGCCCATTGAAATGTTTTCAGCACCCAGTTGTGGCCCGATGGTGCGCTCTTCGATGATTTCCATCGGCGCGGCCAGCGAGCCTGCCCGTAAAAGCAGTGCCAGATCGGTTGCTGCCTGTGAGCTTTCCATGCCGGTGATCTGGAATTTCGAGCCCAGCTCATCGCGAATAGTCGCAACCGTGAGCACTTCCCCTTTGCCCTTTTCAAAGAGCACGATGGCCATCAGCTTGCCGACCTTGCCGCGGGTTGCCAGGCGCATCTTGCGTCCGCCGTCGCCATTGAGGTCAATAGCGACAGCAGCATTCTGGTACTGGTCAAAGGTCGGTGCGGCGTTGGCGATGTATTCGCCGGTAATGACAGGGTCCTTGTACAAAATGGTGGGGGTGCCATTGCCCACGGTATAGAGTTCCGAGCCAAAGGGCACGGCAACCGTCATCTCGGTTCCACGAACAACGGACTCATCCACCATGCGCACTTCCAGTGTAGCCGTTCTGCCGATAATATCCTTGGCCCGGGAGACATCCTGTACACCCGGTAGCTGTACCACGATACGGTCGGCACCCTGGCGCTGGATAACCGGCTCATTGACGCCTAACTCGTTGACGCGTTTGGAAAGGGTGGCGATATTCTGCTTGAGGCTGTTTTCCTGCGTTTCTTTCAGCATATCCGGACGCAGGGAGAGCGCTAGACGGTTATCTGCCAGATCTTCTGACATGACTTCCTGCAGTTGCCTGGAAATCACGTCTTTTGCCCGGTTTCGGCTTTCTGAATCGGCAAACTGCATTTCAACCCGGTTATCTGTCCGTGTCATGTTGGAGTAACGAATGCCTTTTTCCCGCAACTGGGCTCTCAATGCTGACTGGATACCCTGCATGCGGGAATTGATGGCCGCCTTGACGTCCACTTTCATGAGGAAGTGAACACCCCCCCTGAGATCAAGCCCCAGGTACATGGGAAGTGCCTTGATGCTTTGGAGCCATTGCGGTGTATTTGAAATCAGGTTGAAGGCGATACTGAAGGTAGGGTCACTCGGGTCGGGATTCAGCCGGCGCTCCAGGATTTCCTTGGCCTTGAACTGGGTTTCCGTATCGGTAAAACGCGCCCGGATCGTCTGGTGAACGCCACTGGTTTCATAGTAGATGCCGTCGGTGATGATGTCATCGTTTTTTAAAATACGCTCAACCTGCTGCATGAGGCCGGTGTCAACCTTGATGGTGGATTTGAGGCTGCTGATCTGCACAGCCGGTGATTCACCAAAGAAGTTGGGAATGGTATAGATGGTGCCGAATAATACAGCGACAACAATAATGAGATATTTCCAAAGAGGGTAGCGGTTCATGGTGATTCAGCTTTTATAATCAGGTGCAGGGCTAACACATGTGGCCAGGCGGGGTGCTCAGTCAAAGCGCTTCAAGCGTTCCTTTTGGCAGCTGTGCTACAACGGCGGTTTTTTGCACATAAACTTCCGCACCGCTTGCCATCTTCATGGCAATATGGTTTTCGGCGACCTGGGATACTGTACCCATCAGTCCGCCGGAGGTCACAATTTCATCGCCCTCAGAGAGGGCCTGCACCATCTCTCGCTGTTCTTTCTGCTTTTTCTGCTGGGGACGGATCATCAGAAAGTACAGCACGACAAACATCAGGACAATCGGCAAAAAGCCGCCAATGTTGTCCATGCTGAATGTGGACGAGGCAGCTTGCGCATAAGCATTGGAAATGAACATCTCAACTCCGGATTATTGTTTGGTAAACATGAAATTCTAGCATTCGTGGACGCGTTTGCATCCATTTTTCCCCTATTTTGATGGCGTTATTGTGTAAAATCAGGTGCCCTGTGGTTAAAACTGGGACACTGGCGGGAAAAAGAAGATGGATATCAACGAACTGGTTCCAAAAAACAAAGGGGATGTCTCTGGTCTTCCCGCGCTCAGTACACTGGAGGTTGAGGCGGCGGCAGGGATTATGGCGGGTCTTCTTGAGTGGCTGATGGATATGAACTGGCCCGTTGCGCGTGCGCTGTTTCCGGTTTTGCCGCAGTTTCACGGGATTCTTGTGCCTTACCTGAGAGTCGCCTTGCTGTCTTGTGACAGTATCTGGAAATATAACCTGCTTTGCCTGATACAAAACTGTCCGCCTGAAACGGCTCAGTGCCTTGAGGATTTGCTTGCCAGAATGGCAGAAATACCGCAGGGGGAAGAGGGGGTAACGGAAAAAGCCCGGGAAATACGGCAATGGCTGGCCGGTCAGGCGTAACTCAGATGCCCCGTTCCCGCCCGGACCGGAATTCGCGCATGAAACCGTCAAAGCGGTCATTTTCGATAGCGGTGCGCATATCGTGCATGAGTTCGAGGTAGTAATGCAGGTTGTGAATCGTGGACAGCCGCGCGCCGAGAATTTCGCCTGTCCTGTTCAGATGGTGAATGTAGGCGCGGGAAAAATGTCGGCAGGCATAACACTGGCAGGTCTCATCCAGCGGCTGCCCGTCGTCTTTGTAACGGGCATTTCTGATCTTGATGTCACCAAAACGAGTAAAGAGCCAGCCGTTTCGGGCATTTCGTGTCGGCATGACGCAGTCAAACATATCAATACCATTGGCAACGCCGGCCACCAGGTCTTCCGGTGTGCCAACCCCCATCAGATAATGCGGCTTGTCTTCGGGAAGGCGCGGGCCGATGTGGGAAAGAATCCGGCGCATTTCCTCTTTGGGTTCACCAACAGACAGGCCGCCGATTGCCATGCCGTGAAATCCCATCGTATTCAATGCAGCTAGGGATTCCTCCCGCAGATCGGTAAACATGCCGCCCTGTACGATGCCAAAAAGGGCATTGGGATTGGCGTGGGCATCAAATTCGGTTTTTGAGCGTTTGCCCCATCTCAGGGACAGCTGCATGGACGCGGCCGCTTCATCCCGTGTCGCCGGGCGTTCGTTTATCAGGTAAGGCGTACATTCATCAAACTGCATGACAATATCCGCATTTAATGCATGCTGAATCTGCATGGAGATTTCGGGCGACAAAAAGAGCCTGCTGCCATTGACGGGGGAGGCGAAGCGGACGCCTTCCTCGCTGATTTTGCGCATGGCGCCGAGTGAAAACACCTGAAAGCCGCCGGAATCTGTCAGAATCGGGCCATCCCAGCCCATGAAACGGTGCAGTCCGCCGAATTTTTCAATAATTTCGGTGCCGGGACGCAGCCAGAGGTGAAAGGTGTTTCCCAGGATGATTTGCGCATTGATCTCATGGAGTTCAAGCGGCGACATGGCCTTGACGGAACCATAGGTTCCTACCGGCATGAAGATCGGTGTCTCAATCGTGCCGTGATTGACAGTAAGCCGCCCGCGCCGGGCATTGCCGCTGGTTTTCAGTAATTCAAAGTCAAGCATGGATCGATCCGGGTAACGGAAAAACAGTCAAAGGCGGTATTTTGCCAGAAAGCATCACATTGCGCAGTTTAACAGCATGGCATCGCCATAACTGAAGAAGCGGTATTTCTGGGCAATGGCGTGCGCATAGGCTTCGCGTATCCTGTCATATCCGGCAAATGCAGACACCAGCATGAGCAGGGTGGACTTGGGGAGGTGGAAGTTTGTGACGAGCCGGTCAACTGTCCTGAAACGATAGCCCGGGGTAATAAAAAGACGGGTGTCGCCGTTTCCGGCCGTAAGTTGTCCGCCTTGGGAAGCGGATTCCAGCGCCCGCAGGCTGGTTGTGCCAATGGCAATGATGCTGCCGCCTGCTGCGCGGGTTTCCTGTATGGCTTTCACGGTTTCTTCTAAAATGGTATATCGCTCGGCGTGCATCTGGTGATCTGAAAGGTTTTCTGTGCGCACAGGCTGGAAGGTTCCCGCGCCGACGTGAAGGGTGACGTGAGCGGTTTTCACGCCCTTTTCCCGCAAATGGTCAATCAATGGCTGGTCAAAATGCAGTCCGGCTGTCGGCGCGGCCACAGCGCCGGGTGCTTTCGCGTAAACGGTCTGGTAGCGGGTATCATCAAATTTATCCGCATTCCGCGCAATGTAGGGCGGCAGCGGCATGTGGCCATATTGGTCCAGGAGGCCGAAATGTCATCCGGAAAAGCGAGGGTAAAAAATTCTCCCTGCCGTTCCCCTACCAGCACATCAAAAGCATCCGCAAGCCGGATGCTGCTGCCGGCTTTGGGCGATTTGGAGGCGCGGATTTTGGCAATGACATGCTGTCCGTCAACAATCCGTTCGATCAATACCTCGAGTTGTCCGCCGGTTTGTTTTGTGCCGAAAAGGCGCGCCTTTATCACGCGGGTATCGTTAAAAACCAGCAAATCCCCCGGTGAAACCAGGCGGGAAAGATCGGAAAACCGGCGATCGGCCAGGGAGGCGCCAACATCCAGAAGGCGTGATTCGCTTCTTCCGGATAACGGTATCTGGGCAATCAGGTCGGCGGGCAGGTCAAAATCAAAATCAGAAAGCGTATACATTGCGATATTCTGCGGCTTTTAGGATTGCGTCAGCACGGCACCGGTATTTTTTGGCGCGGGCAATTCCAGATCCAACTGGCTTTCTGCATGCGCACGACCATACAGGCGGGTCATTTCAGCCAGGTAGGTGGCATACCAGCTTTCAACCTGGTCCCAGGTAAAGCGCCACTCCCACGAACCGGTCGGCATTCCCGGCTCGTTCATGCGGTGCGCAGCGTCCAGCCCGAGTATATCCTGCATGGGGGCAATGGCATAGCGGGCGATGGAAGACAGCGCCGTGCGAATCAGATCCCAGTGAATCCACTCCCCGCTGATGCTGAGGTAACGCCTGGCATAATCCCGCTCATCTTCACAGGCCGCCTGCCACCAGCCGCGCGTGGTGTTGTTGTCGTGGGTGCCGGTATAGATAACCGCGTCCGGCTCGTAATTATGTGGCAGGTACAGGTTGTCCGGGTTATGGTCAAAGGCAAACTGCAGGATACGCATGCCGGGAAGGTCAAATGCCTTGCGCAGGGCAATGACGTCTGAGGTAATGACACCGAGGTCTTCTGCAATGAAATTGAGTGAGCCAAGCGCTTTTTTTATGGCATGGAAAAAGGCTGCGCCGGGCCCTTTTTTCCATTTTCCGGTAACGGCAGTCGGTGCATCGGCAGGGATTTCCCAATAGGCTTCAAACCCGCGGAAATGATCCACCCGGACCAGGTCATACAGCTTCATCGTATGGGCTATGCGGTCAACCCACCAGCGGTAATCATCTGCGGCAAGCGCATCCCAGTTATAGAGCGGGTTGCCCCAGCGCTGCCCGGTATCACTGAATTTGTCAGGCGGAACGCCTGCCACGACGGTCGGACGGCCATGGGTATCCAGCATAAAGAGTCCGGGCCGTGACCAGACATCGGCACTGTTTAAGGAGACGAAGATCGGCACATCGCCAATCACTTCAATGCCGTTTTGGTTGGCATAGACTTTCAGTCGGGTCCATTGTTCATGGAAACACCACTGGCAGAATTTCCAGAAATTGATATCATCCGCATAGGTTTTTTCCGCTTCCTGAAGCGCGCCGGGATCACGCATGGCCAGTTGTTGCGGCCAGTTTTGCCACCCTTCCTGTGTGCCGGTGTATTGGGTATCCAGCGTGCGGAAAAGCGCATAATCATCCAGCCAGCGCGCCTCGCTTTTGCAAAAAGCATCAAAAGCGGCATGGGCAGCCGCTTTCTGTGTGGCGAAAAAGCGGCTTGCGGCAATACGCAGGCGAGACATGCGAAAACGGGTGACGACCGGATAGTCCACCCGGTGGTCATCAAATGCCGTATCAAACGCCAGCTCGGATTGCGTCAGCCAGCCGGCTTCCATGAGCTGTTCCAGATCAATCAGAAGCACGCTGCCCGCAAAAGCGGAAGGGCTCATGTAGGGCGAATTGCCGACACCGACATCGACAAGCGGCAGCACTTGCCATAATGTCTGTTGTGCGGCTTTCAGCCAGTCAATAAAGTGACAGGCGGATTTTCCCAGGTCGCCGGAGCCGAAAGGGCCGGGCAAAGAGGTCGGGTGAAGCAAAACACCGCTGCGTCTGGTCAGTTTCATGGGGTCTCCGTATGATCCAGGGGGATAGCGTTTTCTTGTGCGAATGCAAAAGAACCCCGTTCCTGAAATACCTTATTTTATTAATGTACCTGTATTTGGCTGATAAGGGGATATCCTATCCCTCTTTTGCCGCTCACGTTATCATTTCACTTTGCATTGCATTTATTGAAAGACCGCATGTCATCCAAAAAACCGAATACCAGGACCAGCCGGCTTGAACGCCTGGGATTGCGTTCGGATAGGGATTTTGTGCTGCACCTGCCCATGCGGTATGAGGA
>JAAZED010000116.1 GCA_012512465.1 Oxalobacter sp.
CATCCACCCCTGCCCTTTTCTCCATTTCGCTGCCTGCGCCGCAGGTAAGCACCACCAGCCGCCCTTTCTCATACACATACAGCATCTTCAAGCGGATATAAATATCCTCTTTCGAACCGGAAGGCAGGCTCACGAGTTCCGTCATGACAGCAGGACGCCCGCTTGACACCACCGTATCCGAAACAAAAACCAGCTTTGTGTCAGGTCGTGAATCAATCGTTTTTTTCCAGCTCGCCTCGCGCAACTGTTGGGACTCGGCACCTGCCACCGGAAAAAAGAACCGCGCCCCCGCCTCCTCAATATCCTGTACCTGGAGCATCAGCATTTCCACATGCGCTTCCTTTCTCCGGGTAAATTCCACGATGACACTCCCGTCGTCACCCGATCCTCTTTCCCAGCCGTCTTCAGGAAAAATCACTCGCAGATGTACGCCCAGGGCCTTCGGCTCATCCGCACTGTCATATACGTTTCCCGGCATCGTCGCCGCACAGCCTGACAGCCACAAAACCGCCAGAAACAAAATCCCTGCCCGTCCCATTGTCATCCCTTTCTCCCTTTACTTTTCCCTGACCCCCAGATGGCGCGCCAGTTCTTCCATGTCCGTTTCCCTGCGGTACGTATTTTTCACCCGTTTTGATTTCAGCAGGTACAGTGTCCAGATTGTCGGGTATACCAGCCCTTTTATCAGCTCTCCCGTCACATTCTGGAAGATCACGACAGCAAATTCTCCGCCAAAGACAACGTAAAGCGCAATCATCCCTACCGCATCCATCCCGGCGCATGCGACCCACATCGCAATAATCGCAAAGCGCACCGAGCGCCACACATGCTGCCGGTAAAGCCGGTACGCTGCCAGGAAAAAGAGCAGACAGCTGATGACTACCAGCGTGAGCACGATCGTCGTATACGTTTCCCATACCGGATTGCCTGCCAGCCCCATATTGTGCTCGGTGACGACCACATCCCGGTAATACCCGTACAACGTCCGCACAGGACTTAAAAGCGCCATGGAAAGCACCAGAAAGGCCAACCATCCGCCGACCCCTTTCAGTTCCGTTTTCTCTGCCATCGTTTCTGAGCCTGCCCCCTTATTCCTTTACCCCCAGGTACTGCGCCAGCTCCTCCTTGTCACTTTCCCTGCGATAGGTATTTTTCACCCTGACCGAACGCAGCAGATAAAGCGTCCATACCGTCGGGTAGATAAACTGCCTGACGCCGTCCTTATCGGCGGAAAGCACACTGGCAACCCCGGCCCATCCCCCGAAAATCAGCCCGACAAGAAGAAGAAAAATCGTCGCAAGAAAGCCGCCCACCCACAAACAGATGATCGCTAAACGCACCGAACGCCACACATGCCGGCTGTTCAATCGCCAGGCGCCATAGACATAAAACCCGCAGGCGGCCAAATTAATCACCAGCATCAAAATGGCGGCGGCATGCCACTCAGTCGTCTCACGGAAAAAAGAATAAAGCGAATAGATCGGGCTTAAGATGCCCATCGAGATAACCAGAAAAGCCAGCCAGCCGCCCACTCCCTGCAATATCTCCCCTTTCGCTGCAGGCGTTTCTCCCGCTGTTTTTTCAGACATCATCTTCCTCCTTTTTATCCCTGAAAAATAAACAGGCATCATCCAGGCTCCTCGTGCGCGAAAAAGGCGGCA
>JAAZED010000117.1 GCA_012512465.1 Oxalobacter sp.
CAACCGGTTTTTCCGGATGTTACTCCGGTTCTTTTGTCATGATAACGGATAAACCGCTTTCGGATTGCCGGAAATCTGCTGTTTGCACTGCTTGAAATAATACCCGCCAGCCCCATCTGTTGTTTTTATGCTTAAAGAAGAAGGAGAAGTTGGTCAATAGTCTTAAGGCTCTTGACCGCGCGTGATAAAATTCCTTCTTTAAACGGCAGGTTTTGATGCAGCATCAAAACTTTGAACATGGCAGTCAATAACTGCCTTACTTTCAAGAATGTAACATGTCCATACTGACCCGTATTTTTGGCAGTCGCAACCAGCGCCTGTTAAAGCAATACAACAAAACCGTTTCGCAGATCAATGTGCTTGAGCCATCGATGGAAAAACTGTCCGACGATGAGCTGAAAGCAAAAACCCCCGAATTCAAGGAAAGACTGGCCAAGGGCGCCACGCTGGATGACCTCCTGGTTGAGGCATTTGCCGTTTGCCGGGAGGCCAGCAAACGGGTGCTGAGGATGCGCCCTTTTGATGTGCAACTGGTTGGCGGCATTGCGCTGCACCAGGGGAAAATTGCTGAAATGGGGACCGGTGAAGGCAAAACCCTGGTGGCGACGCTTCCCGCCTACCTCAATGCACTGGCGGGAAAAGGCGTGCATGTGGTGACGGTGAATGATTACCTGGCACAGCGCGATGCGGAATGGATGGGACGCCTGTACTCCTGGCTGGGACTGACAACCGGGATCAATCTTTCGCAGATGGAACATGAAGACAAGCAGGCCGCGTATGCCTCGGATATCACCTATGGCACGAATAATGAATACGGCTTTGATTACCTGCGTGACAACATGGTGTACGAAGTGGCTGACCGGGTTCAGCGACCGCTGAACTTTGCGATTGTTGACGAGGTGGACTCCATCCTGATCGATGAGGCGAGAACACCGCTTATCATTTCCGGCCAGGCCGAAAACAGTACGGATCTGTATTACAAGATGAATCAAGTGCCGTCTTTGTTGACGGAGCAGATCGGGGAAGATTCCCCGGATGGCAAGAGCAAGATCGAGGTGCATGGTGATTACACCAAGGATGAGAAATCGCATCAGGTGCTGCTGACCGAGGCCGGCTTTGAAAAGGCGGAAAAAATCCTGGCCCAGATGGGGCTGCTGCCGGAAGGCGCATCACTGTATGATGCCGCCAACATCATGCTGATTCACCATCTGAATGCCGCGCTTCGCGCCAATACACTCTATCACCGTGACCAGCACTATGTCGTGCAGGACGGTGAAGTCATCATCGTTGATGAATTTACCGGTCGTCTCATGACAGGGCGCCGATGGTCTGATGGCCTGCATCAGGCCGTTGAAGCCAAGGAAGGGGTCCAGATCCAGAATGAAAACCAGACACTGGCATCCATCACCTTCCAGAACTATTTCAGGATGTATGACAAGCTGGCCGGGATGACAGGTACTGCCGATACGGAAGCGTATGAATTCCAGGAGATTTATGGCCTGGAAACGGTGGTCATTCCTCACAATCGCCCCAACCAGCGCCAGGATCGCCATGACCAGGTATTCAGGACCGAGCAGGAAAAATACGGGATCATGATCAAAGACATCAAGGACTGCTACGAGCGGGGGCAACCAGTGCTGGTCGGGACGACTTCCATTGAAAGTTCCGAGCTGCTGTCAAAGGTCCTGACCAAGGCCGGGCTGCCGCATAATGTGCTGAATGCGAAGCAGCATGCGCGCGAAGCCGAAATTATTGCCCAGGCCGGCCGGCCGAAGATGATCACGATCGCCACCAACATGGCGGGGCGCGGTACCGATATTGTCCTTGGCGGCAATGTGGAAAAACAGATTGAATTCATTGAGGCGGATGAATCGCTGCCAGAAGAACAGAAGCAGGAAAAAATCCGGACATTGCGTGACGAATGGCAATCGCTGCATGACCATGTCGTCAATACGGGCGGCCTGCATATTGTCGGCACCGAGCGGCATGAGTCCCGGCGTGTTGACAACCAGTTGCGCGGACGTTCCGGGCGTCAGGGTGACCCGGGGTCTTCCCGGTTCTACCTGTCGATGGATGATCCCCTTTTGCGGATTTTTGCCGGTGAACGCATGCGTGCCATCATGGACAGGCTCAAGCTGCCCGAGGGTGAAGCCATTGAGGCCGGTATCGTGAACCGCTCAATCGAATCCGCGCAGAGAAAGGTGGAAGGACGCAACTTTGATATCCGCAAGCAGTTGCTCGAATATGATGATGTGGCCAATGACCAGCGCAAGGTCATGTACCAGCAGCGAAACGAACTGCTGGAAGCAGAAGATACAACAGAGCTGGTGACATCACTGCGCCATGGTGTCTTTATCGACCTGTTTAGGATGTACGTGCCGGAAGAGTCTGTTGAGGAGCAATGGGATATTGCCGGACTGGAACGCGATCTGGCTGCGGAGTGGCGGCTGAATATCCCGCTGGTCGATATGGTTGGAAAACACAAGGACATGTCTGATGCCGATCTGCTGGAGCACCTTCTGCAGGTAACCGATGATGCCTATAAAGCCAAAGTGGATATGGTAGGCCAGGAACTCTTTTCCGGTTATGAGCGCAGTGTCGTCCTGCAGAGCATGGACACGCACTGGCGTGAACATCTGGCGGCTTTGGATCATCTCCGGCAAGGCATTCATCTTCGGGGCTATGCCCAGAAGAATCCCAAACAGGAATACAAGCGTGAGGCATTTGACCTGTTTTCCATGATGTTGGAACTTATCAAGAATGATGTGACAAGCAAACTCATGCTGGTTCGCATCCAGTCAAGAGATGAGGTGGAAATGGCCGAGCAGCAGTTGATGCAGCCGTCCGTTTCCAATCTCAATTACATGCACCAGGAGTTCCGGGAGGCATCACCCGAAGAGGAAGCGCTGGAAGCCGCAGCAGACCAGACAGAAAAGAAACAGCAGCCGATGGTCAATGCGGTGCCAAAGGTCGGACGCAATGATATGTGTCCCTGCCAGAGCGGCAAGAAGTACAAGCATTGTCACGGCAAGCTGAAGTAACAAACATCATGCTGTTTTTACCGTCAGGAGAATCCTATGGCCGTTAATCTTTTTCCGCCTTTAGCGGCTGATCTCAAGCCTGTCTCCGGTGTGAGGCTTGGTGTGGCCCGGGCCAATATCCGAAAGCCGGATCGCAAGGACTTGCTGGTCGTTGTCCTGGGGCACGAGGCCACCGTATCCGGTGTTTTTACGAAAAACCGCTTTTGCGCAGCGCCTGTCCAGATATGCAAGGCGCATATGGCGCAGGCCAGAAAAGACAATCTTCCCATCCGTGCTCTTTTAGTCAATACCGGCAATGCCAATGCCGGAACCGGTGAGCGTGGCTATGATGATGCCATGTCCACTTGTACCATGCTTGCCGCGCTGCTGAGCTGCAAGGCAGAGCAGGTGATGCCTTTTTCCACCGGCGTCATTTTGGAGCCGCTGCCGGTAGACCGGATCATTGCCGGTATGCCCTTTGCCATTGATCATTTGGGTGAGGACAACTGGCTGGATGCGGCAGAAGCCATCATGACGACAGATACCGTACCCAAGGCGGCGTCGCGTACGGTGCAGATTGAAGGTAAAACGATCACCGTTACCGGCATGAGCAAGGGGGCCGGCATGATCAAGCCCAATATGGCCACGATGCTGGGATTCATGGCAACGGACGCCAATGTGCCGCAGGACCTGCTGGATGACATGCTCACAAAGGCAACGGACGCCTCGTTTAACTGCATTACCGTAGATGGTGATACCTCCACGAATGATTCGTTGATCCTGATCGCGTCAGGCGTTGTGGATGTCGGTATTAAAAATGCACAATCTTCTGGATACACCCAACTGCAGGAAGCGATAACCAGCCTGGCGCAGGAACTGGCGCAAAAGGTGGTGCGCGATGGGGAAGGCGCAACCAAATTCATGACGATCACGGTAGAAGATGGTGCCAGTATCGATGAGTGCAGGACGATTGCCTATTCTGTCGCCCACTCGCCACTGGTCAAAACCGCCTTTTATGCCTCTGATCCCAACCTGGGACGTATTCTGGCAGCTATCGGTTATGCCGATGTCGACGACCTGGATGTGAGCCAGTTGAACCTTTATCTGGATGATGTCTGGGTTGCCCGAAACGGCGGGCGCAATCCCGATTACAAGGAAGAAGACGGTCAGCGGGTGATGCAGCAGAGCGAACTTACTGTCCGGATCAATCTGGCACGCGGTGATGCCAGCGCCACCATCTGGACATGCGATCTGTCGCATGATTATGTTTCCATTAATGCCGATTACCGTTCGTAATGTCGCCACTTGAACAATTTCTGACGCGTGCCGAGGCTGTTTTATCACGGCTGGAAAGTCTGATGCCGCCTGCTGTTGAAGCCATCGACTGGGAAACGCCGTCTGTCGCCTACCGCTGGCGCAGCAGAAACGGGCGGGGTACCCTCCGGCCGCTTGTGCATTCCACACGGATATCCCTGCCGGATCTGTATTTTATTGAACGCCAAAAAGGATTGCTGGAGCAGAATACCCGCCAGTTTATTGAAGGCAAGCCGGCAAACAATGTGTTGCTGACAGGCGCCCGGGGAACCGGAAAATCCTCACTGATCCGCGCGTGCCTGAACCAGTTTGCCGACAAGGGGTTGCGGCTGATCGAGGTGGACAGGAATGACCTGGTTGACCTGGTCGATATTGGCGAGCTGATTGCCTCCCGTCCGGAACGATTTATCCTCTACTGTGATGATCTTTCCTTTGATGAAGGCGAAAGCAGCTACAAGGCACTCAAATCTGCGCTGGATGGCAGTGTGGCGGCCCAGCCGGACAATATGCTGATTTATGCCACGTCCAACCGGCGGCATCTGCTACCGGAGCGCATGTCAGACAATCTGGGCTATGCCCAGGGCAAGGACGGCGATATCCATCCGGGTGAAACGGTTGAGGAAAAAATTTCCTTTTCCGACCGTTTCGGGCTGTGGCTGTCGTTTTATCCTTTCAGCCAGGATGAGTACCTGACGATTGTCGCGCACTGGCTGCGATCATTCGGCTGTCCGGATGCGCAGGTGGAAGACGCCCGTGCCGAGGCACTGCAGTGGGCGCTTCACCGGGGGTCGCGTTCCGGGCGAACCGCGTGGCAGTTTGCACGGGATTTCTCCGGTCGGCATCTCTAAAAAAAGGCCCCTGATAAACAGGGGCTTTTTATTGGTTCTGATCAGGCGGCTTTCAGTTTTTCGTACTGTTCCACTACCTTTTCACGGGTTGCCGTGAAGCTCTCAAGCCGTTCACGCTCCTGGGCCACCACCTTTTCCGGTGCACGGGAAACGAAATTTTCATTGCCGAGCTTGGCGTTGATTTTTTCGATTTCACCTTTCAGGCGGGTCATTTCTTTTTCCAGGCGTTCACGTTCTGCGGCCACATCGATTTCCACTTTCAGCATGAGCTTGCACTGCCCGACAACGGAAACCGGTGCCGGTGATGCCGGCAGCGCATCCACGAGGTCGATCTCGGACAGACGGCACAATGCCTGCATATGCGGGATGAAGGATTCCACCATGGATTTTTCTGATGGCGACGCGGGCTCGATAATGGCCGGTACTTTTTTGGCGGGAGACAGCTGCATTTCACCCCGCAGGTTGCGTGAGGCATCAACAAGCGCCTTTAACTGTGTCATCCAGCTTTCTGCCTGCTCATCGACTTTGTCCATTTGCGGCAATGGGTAATCCTGCAGCATGATGGTATCGCCATCCGCTTTGAGCGTAATGCCGGCCAGTGGCGCGACTTTCTGCCAGAGTTCCTCCGTGATGAAAGGAATGACCGGGTGTGCCAGGCGCAAAGTCGCTTCAAGCACACCGAGCAACGTCCGGCGCGTGGCGCGCTGCTGGGCCGCATTCCCTTCTGCGATCAGGACCTTGGCGATTTCGACATACCAGTCGCAATACTCATCCCAGACAAAACGGTAGATGGCAGAGGCGATATTGTCAAAACGGTATTCGGCAAATCCACGCTCAACTTCTGCTGCCGTGCGCTGGAATTGTGAAATGATCCAGCGGTCTGCCGGTGAGAATGACAGTTCGGCATCCGGATCAAGGCCATTATCCTGGCCTTCCGTGTTCATCAGCACAAAGCGGGTGGCATTCCAGAATTTGTTGCAGAAATTACGGTAACCCTCACAGCGGTTCAGGTCAAAGTTGATATTGCGTCCCAGGGAGGCATAGCTTGCCATGGTAAAACGCAGGGCATCCGTGCCAAAGGCCGGAACGCCTTTGGGATAGTTTTTGCGCGTTGCCTTGGCAATCGAGTCGGCCTGTTTCGGATTCATCAGGCCGGTGGTGCGCTGTTTGACGAGCGATTCCAGGTCGATACCATCAATCAGGTCAATCGGATCAAGGGTGTTGCCCTTGGATTTGGACATTTTCTCGCCACTCGCATCGCGTACCAGGCCATGGATATATACCTTGTGGAAAGGCACCTTGCCGGTGAAGTGCGTTGTCATCATCACCATCCGGGCAACCCAGAAGAAAATGATGTCAAAGCCGGTCACTAAAACGGAGGATGGCAGAAACATGCGATATTCCGGGGAGTTTTCATCCGGCCAGCCCAGCGTGGAAAAAGGCACCATGGCAGATGAAAACCAGGTATCCAGCACATCCTCATCGCGGCGGATGGTTTTGCCGCCAGCCTGCGCCCTGGCTTCATCTTCCGTGCGGGCAACATAGATCTTGCCGTCTTCGTCATACCAGGCGGGAATCTGGTGTCCCCACCACAGCTGACGGGAAATACACCAGTCCTGGATATTGTTCAGCCACTGGTTATAGGTTGTGGTCCAGTTTTCCGGGATGAAGCGCACTTCACCATTGGCCACTTTTTCCAGCGCAACTTCGGCGATGGATTTGCCAGGGAAGTACACATTGTTTTCGTGGGGTTTGCTCATGGCGACAAACCACTGATCTGTCAGCATGGGCTCTAAAATCACGTTGGTCCGGTCGCCCCGGGGCACCATCAGCTTGTGCGGCTTGACCGATTCCAGCAAACCCAGTGTTTCCAGATCGGCCACGATCTGCTTTCTGGTGTCAAAACGGTCCATGCCCTGATAGGTGGCCGGTGCGTTTTCATTGATTTTTGCATCCAGCGTGAAGATATTGATTATGTCCAGATGATGGCGCTGCCCGACAGCGTAGTCATTGAAATCGTGTGCGGGCGTGATCTTGACGCAGCCCGTGCCGAAATCCTTGTCAACATATTCATCTGCAATAACGGGAATTTTCCGTCCGGTCAGCGGCAGGGTCAGCTCCTTGCCGACAAGATGGATATAGCGCTCATCTGTCGGGTCAACGGCAACGGCAGTATCACCCAGCATGGTTTCCGGGCGGGTGGTTGCGACAGTCAGATGGCCGGAGCCATCGGCAAAAGGATAGCGGATGTGCCACATGAAGCCATCTTCTTCCTCGGAGACGACTTCCAGATCGGAAAGGGCGGTACCCAGGACCGGGTCCCAGTTCACCAGGCGTTTTCCCCGGTAGATCAGGCCTTCCTCATACAACCGGACAAAGACCTCTGTCACGATATTTGAGCGCGGTTCATCCATCGTGAAGTATTCACGGTCCCAGTCCGGTGAGGTGCCCAGATGACGCATCTGGTTTGTGATGGTAGCGCCCGAGTGTTCTTTCCATTCCCAGACTTTTTCAATGAATTTTTCCCGGCCAAGGTCGTGGCGGGAAATTTTCTGCATGTCGAGCTGGCGCTCCACCACAATCTGTGTGGCGATGCCGGCATGATCCGTACCGGGAATCCAGGAAGTGTTATAGCCGCGCATGCGATGATAGCGCGTCAGTCCATCCATGATGGTCTGGTTAAAGGCGTGCCCCATATGCAGGGTGCCTGTCACATTGGGCGGGGGAAGCTGGATGGAAAAGGCGGGTTTGCCTTCATCCATTGATGCGCGAAAGTAACCGCGGGTTTCCCATGTTTGACGCCAGTGTTTTTCAATGTCTGCCGGTTCGAACGATTTGGCTAATTCCATGATGCAAAAACTCTTTTACTAAAAAAACATGATTATACGGGAGCTTTTCTAGGATTAGGCGTTATAATACCAGGGTATGCATTGTTAAAAATGTCATAGCTAGGGGTTCTGGCTGAAAAGCCGGGCGAGATACACCCTCTGAACCTGATCTGGATAATGCCAGCGTAGGGAAGCTTGAAAGACATCGTGGCGGATAACACTCCCCACACATTCTGACCAGATTCCTTTGCCGGCTTTGAATTGACAAAGGAGTTTTAGATGAATGCCAATCCAAAGTTTCTATCAGCTACCGCAACAGTTGATGAAGCAGCTGTACAGCCTTTTCCCAA
>JAAZED010000118.1 GCA_012512465.1 Oxalobacter sp.
GATTTTTCGGGCCAGTGGGCAAATCCTTGACGGTTTCCCGCCTGCGCCATTTCGCCACTGTCTTGGGGTTGATGCCATAGCGCTTTGCTAACGCCCTCACGCTCTCTTGACTATTTTGTATTGCTCAACGCACTGCCTCTGTTGTTGTGGCGCTGCTGTGTAAAATCTGTCCCAGAATATTGCCTTCCATTCAGATGACATGATTGTGCCATCAAAGGCCGGGACTAAACATCTAAGGCTTCGAGTTCTTCTCTTTTCATGCTTATCTCCTATCTGACTATATGATAAGCACTTACACAAAATTTAGAACAGGCTCATCAAATATTGAGCATGCATTTTCTCAGCATGAGGCAGACACCTTATAAAATCACCAACCCACGTGCACACTGAAAAGCCAGCCCAAAGATAATCAGACAGATATCCCAAAAACCGGTGCCTGCCTTGAAAAGGTAATGCGCCCCTATTTCAATCTTGCCAAAGCTTCTCTTGCTTTGGTGTTCCCCTGGGCCGCTGCTTTTTCGTACCAGCTACGGGCTTTGGACATATCTTTTTTGAGATGTTCCCCTCTCTCATACTGAGTCCCAATAAAATATTGTGAACCGGCAAGGCCGCGTTCTGCGGCAACCTCAATCATGGCTAGGCCATCCTCAATATTCTTTAGCGTGCCATTTCCCGCCATATACATCAGGCCAAGATTATGCAATGCCGGCAAATAAACCTGCTCTGCTGACTTCGTATACCACTCAACCGCTTTCCTGCTGTCCTGTTTTACGCCTTTTCCTTCTTCATACGCCAGGCCTAAATTAAATTCTGCAGCCGGCTCTCCCTGCTCTGCTGCTTTCTGGAACCATTTAAGGGCTTCAGCATCATTTTTCCTCAAGCCACCAAGCCCGTGGGAATAGTATTCACCCATACGGCTTTGAGCGTCTCTGTCGCCTTTATCAGCCGCCATTCTGAACCAACGAGCAGCTTCACGAGTATTTTTTGTAACGCCCTGACCTTTTTCATAAAAAACACCCATATCGTGCATGGACATGACATTACCATTGTCAGCGGCTTTTTTTGCCCATTGGGCGGCGCTTTTCTCATCTTTCGCTGTACCCGTACCTGTCAGATATAACCCGCTTAAAAGCCCCTGTGCCTCCACATCCCCTTTTTCAGCGGCTCTTTTCATGAGAGTAAAAGCTTTGTCCAACTGCTTCTGCTTCAAAAGAGCAACGGCATCCTCCTTATCCCCGGCACTCGCCAAAAAAGCGAAACCTGCAAGAAACAGGAATGCGAACACAAAACGAAGGGAAGTGCTGGAAGAAATGATATTCACGGCGAATCCTCAATATGGATTATGGGATGTGAGCATAATAGCGGACACAGCCTGTATTTCTCAAGCCATGCGTCATTAGCGCAGGAAATCCGCCATTGGCGGATTTTCCCGAAATACCGACCTCTCCTGCAAAAAATATTACTGGTTTTTCCCGGCCTGTTTTTCCCTGACCTGATTCATCAGAAGACCTCTTTCCTTATCCGTGAGAAGTCTCCAGAGAGTCTTTACAGCCGTACCGCTTTTCTTTCCCAAAGAAGTGGATATCACATCCACAACCACCTGGTCGCCATCAGGTTTCCCTTTCTTCAGCCCCTCTCCAAGAGAATAAAGCAGATCATAGTCACCTGTTTCGGCAATGCTGTCCGCAATCTCATCAATCGTCGCATCAAAGACATTGACCGCATACCCAACAGCTGGAGAGAAGCCTCGCGTGGCATAAACAAGCATTATATCGGCAACATGCTGGCTTAAAGCCTCCTGGCCCCAGTAATCATATGCATTTTGTGCCATTTTTTCCGGGTCTTCATCGTAGATGCCTCTGGATTGAATCATTTCGTCTCTCCCCCTTTGCTGCTCTTGACGGGTATGACGAACGAGGTCTGCAACAATAGGGCGGTTTTCTTTTTTATCATGTGCATCGGAAAGTATTTCATTGATAACAAGAGCAGCCTTGGCTGTCATATTTTTTATGCCTCTTTCCCGATTTTCAATTCCTTTCAAGGCATTCTCCCGATCACGAACGAAGTTCTGTACACTTATTGCCCTGCTGTCATGCAACGCCTGACCTGTACTTTTCAGCCCTTCAGGAAGATAGTCCTGATACCACTGCATCTCTTCAGCAAACAGCTTCTGAGGCGATGTATCTGCCCCATGAGCTGAAACAGTTGCCTCAGGTCCATATTTCCCAATCATGGAACCGGTATTAGCCAGCACATCATATGTTGCCCTTGACTCTCCTTCCAGATTGCTCGGGATCAGATCTCCCCTGCTCGCTTGCACAACGGATCCCATGGGATGTTCATACTCGAATCCCCGTCTCATATTGCTCGTTGCAATCGCTCTTCCTGCCTGTTCTGATGCCTTTTGTCCAGTTCCCAGCCAGGTCTCGGCCTCTGCCTGCTGACGGGCAGTGCTGATCGTCTCGTTATTCCCGGGAGTGGATTTAAAGAGATTTTTTGCCCATCCGTAGGAAGGAATACCTGCCCCGTGTGAAGCTGCGCCTGCTGAATCCAGCGCATCCACCGTAGTTTGCGCCATTGAAGGCGTACTCAGATTCGAGAGCATGCCTTGCTGGTTCACTTTTTCAGACGGTGATGTATTGGATGAAAAACCGGTCGATGGATTTAGCGTATCGGTGGCTGTAAATCCAAAATCCAGACTTTTGTCTGATTTGTAGGATGGCCCCAACTGGAAAACATCCGGAACCAGCTTGGCAGTCGTTTGTGTCAGTGTGTCCAGGGGGTGCGGGTCATGGCTATCCCAATGGTTGCGCATGTCAAACATTGCCCGTTTTGCCGGGTTGCCCAGATAATCGGTATCATCCTGCGGCCCCCACATCGTTTGATTTGTCATTCTCTTTCCTTTAGCTAAAGTGTTTATTACTACGGGACTGCAGCTCCCGTTCTAAAGTGCTTCCTGATTTGCTCTCTTTCATTCATCAGCTACTCCATAAAAAAATGCGCGGTTCATCCCGCGCATTTACTGTATATTATCCCCTATATTTTAGCCATATATGGCTAAAATATAGGGGATAAAAATAAGTTTGAAAATACGTTGTCAACTGTTCGTTACGGGGGAGAGATGCCCACAACAACAGAGGCAGTGCGTCGAGCAATACAAAATAGTCAAGAGAACGTGAGGGCGTTAGCAAAGCGCTATGGCATCAACCCCAAGACAGTGGCGAAATGGCGCAGGCGGGAAACCGTCAAGGATTTGCCCACTGGCCCGAAAAATCCTTCTTCAACTGTATTGTCCGTAGA
>JAAZED010000119.1 GCA_012512465.1 Oxalobacter sp.
TGCGATTGGTGAAGCCATTACGAATATTGCGTCTGCCCCCATTCGCCGGATATCGGATATCAAACTTTCAGCAAACTGGATGGCGGCCTGCGGGCAGGCCGGGCAGGATGCGGCGCTTTATGATGCAGTAAAAGCGGTGGGTCTGGAGTTATGCCCGGCGTTGGGGATCAGCATCCCTGTAGGCAAGGATTCGCTGTCGATGCGAACGACCTGGCAGGATGCAGGCGCGGATAAGGAGGTCATTGCGCCGGTTTCATTGATTGCTTCGGCTTTTTCCCCGGTTTATGATGTCAGAAAGACGTTGACGCCGGAACTCAAGACCGATGCCGGTGAAACGGTACTGATGCTGATTGATCTGTCCCGCGGCAAAAACCGGCTGGGCGCTTCAGCCATGGCACAGGTAACAAAACAGATCGGCCATGAAGTGCCGGATGTGGACAATGCGGCAGACCTGAAAGCTTTCTTTGAGTCGATCCAGCAGTTGAATGGAGAAGGAAAGCTTCTGGCATACCACGACCGTTCCGATGGTGGCCTTTTTGTGACCCTTTGTGAAATGGCATTTGCTTCACGTACCGGCTTGCACATCTCGCTTGATTCCATGCTGAATAACCTCACCGAAGCCGCTGTCACACGCGATCCCCACGAGAGGCTTTTCCGGGTCCTGTTTGCTGAAGAACTGGGTGCTGTCATCCAGGTGCGCGATGAGGATCTTGAATCCGTTCAACAATGCCTGCAAGCGCATAATCTCGGGTATGCCTCCCATGTGATTGGCACACTGGCCGATGATGCAAACCTGACGGTTGTGCATGGCGCCGAAACGGTTTATTCGCAACCCCTTGTCAGGCTCAATCGCCTGTGGAGTGAAACCAGCTGGCGCATTGCGCGTTTGCGGGATAATCCGGCCTGTGCCGATAGGGAGTATCACCGGATCATGGATACGGCTGATCCGGGTATCTCACCGCATGTGCCCTTTGACATGGCCGAAGATATTGCTGCGCCGTACATTGCAACGGGGGCCAGGCCCAGGGTAGCCATTCTGCGTGAGCAGGGGTCCAACTCACACGTGGAAACGGCCTGGGTCATGCACAAGTCCGGTTTTGCTGCTGTTGATGTGCATATGAGTGATCTCATTGCCGGGCGGGCCAATCTGTCTGATTTCAAGGGCATAATTGCCGTGGGCGGTTTTTCATACGGGGATGTGCTCGGTGCGGGTGAAGGCTGGGCAAAAACCATTCTTTTCAATGAGCGGCTCAAGGAGCAGTTCAGCGCCTTCTTTGCGAAAAATGACAGTTTTGCGCTGGGTATCTGCAATGGCTGCCAGATGATGAGCAACCTGCATTCCATTATTCCGGGCGCCAGGTACTGGCCGAAATTCACCCGCAACAAGTCCGAGCAGTTTGAGGCACGTTTCACCATGGTTGAAATTCCCGAGTCACCGTCCATTTTCTTTGACGGCATGACCGGATTGCGTGCGCCGATTGTCGTTTCGCATGGCGAGGGATTTGCTGATTTTTCACGGCAGGGTGATATCAACCGGGTGCAGGTGGCGATGCGGTATATTGACAATTACGGGTTGCCAACCGAGAGTTATCCATTCAATCCAAACGGCTCGCCGCACGGCATTACGTCAGTGACAACTGAAGATGGCCGTTTTACCGTGCTTATGCCACATGCCGAACGGGTTTTCCGCACGGCCCAGCATTCCTGGCATCCTGATTCATGGGGTGAAGACTCTCCCTGGATGCGCATGTTCAGAAATGCCCGCCGGTGGGTCGGCTGATTTTGTGCCGGCACAAGCAGGGACGACAGGCTTGAAGCGCTGTCTGACAGATAACGTATAATCCATTTTTTGCCGTTAACGTACTTTTCACTATCATGAAATCTTCTGAAATCCGCGAGAAATTCCTTGGCTTTTTTGCTGAAAGAGGGCACGCGATTGTGCGCTCAAGCCCGCTGGTGCCAGGTAACGATCCGACCATGCTCCTGACCAATTCGGGGATGGTGCAGTTCAAGGATGTCTTTCTTGGCATCGAGAAGCGTCCCTATACCCGCGCAACCTCCGTGCAGCGCTGTGTCAGAGCAGGCGGCAAGCACAATGACCTGGAAAATGTGGGTTATACGGCGCGTCACCATACTTTCTTTGAAATGCTGGGCAATTTCAGTTTTGGTGACTATTTCAAGCGTGATGCCATCCGTTATGCCTGGGAACTGCTGACAGACGTCTACCGGCTGCCGCCAGAAAAACTCTGGATCACAGTTTACCAGGAAGATGATGAAGCGTATGACATCTGGGTGAAGGATATCGGCCTGCCTGAAGAAAGAGTGATTCGTATCGGGGATAACAAGGGCGCCCGTTATGCCTCTGACAATTTCTGGCAAATGGCCGATACCGGTCCCTGTGGTCCCTGCAGCGAGATTTTCTATGACCATGGCCCGGAAATACCGGGCGGCCTGCCCGGTACCCCGGAAGAAGATGGCGACCGCTATATCGAAATATGGAATCTGGTTTTCATGCAGTACAACCGCGATGAAGCGGGCAATCTTTCGCCGCTTCCGATGCCCTGTGTTGATACCGGCATGGGACTGGAAAGGCTTGCGGCGGTTTTGCAGCACGTTCACAGCAATTATGACATTGATCTTTTCCAGCACCTGATCCGTGCCGCAGCACGCGAAACAGGAACGACGGATCTGGAAAACAACTCCCTGAAAGTGATTGCCGACCATATTCGTGCCAGTGCTTTCATGATCGTTGACGGGTTGATTCCCGGCAGTGACGGGCATGGCTATGTGCTTCGCCGGATTATCCGGCGCGCGCTTCGTCACGGACACAAGCTTGGCCAGTCCAGGCCTTTCTTTTACAAGCTGGTCAAGGATCTGGTCGAGGAAATGGGGGCGGCCTATCCTGAGCTGAAA
>JAAZED010000120.1 GCA_012512465.1 Oxalobacter sp.
ACCCAGACCAGCGGGCGGATATAACCGGAATCCAGATTATTGACACGGATGACTTCCTTTTGCGCTTCCATCAGGGTGTCGTAGTCGTAGGGCACCTTCATCTGGAAAATTTTGGCGGAGTTCAAAAGACGCCTGGTATGTTCGGGAAGACGGAAAATTGCCGGTCCCTTATCGGTTTTATAGGCCCGGACTCCCTCAAACACCGCCATGCCATAGTGCAGTGAGTGCGTTAACACGTGGATGTTGGCGTCACGCCATTCAATTAGTTTTCCATCCATCCAGATTTTACCGTCACGACTGTGCATTGGCATGAAATTCTCCTGATTTTCAAACGTAAAAGTAAGATTCTAATGGAATTTCGGGCCGATTTGTTGGGGATAATGGCTGCATGGTAAAAAGTCTTCGGCTGCCGGTAATTTCAGACTTTAAATTGGGCTTTTGTGGCAGACGCTGCGGTAAAATAATCGAATTATCTTTTTTCGGGTGATAGCCATGCAATTCAAACGTTTAACTGATCTGGTCGAGAAGGGTGAACTGAAGGGTAAGCGGGTATTTATCCGCGCCGATCTGAATGTGCCGCAGGATGCCAAGGGCAATATTACGGAAGATACGCGAATCAGGGCTTCCATGCCTGCGGTGGAGATGGCGCTGAAAGCCGGAGCGGCTGTCATGGTGACATCGCATCTGGGTCGCCCGACGGAAGGGGAATTCAACGAAAGTGAATCGCTCATGCCTGTGGCAAAGCGCATGTCTGAGCTGCTGGGGCAGCCTGTTGAGCTCAAACGTGACTGGATTGACGGGGTGGACGTAAAGCCCGGCCAGGTGGTTCTGCTGGAAAATGCCCGCTTTAATAAGGGTGAAAAGAAAAATGATGATGCGCTGTCGAAAAAGATGGCGGCCCTGTGCGATGTATACGTAAATGACGCGTTTGGTACGGCGCATCGTGCAGAAGCAACGACTTACGGGATTGCACAATATGCGCCGATAGCCTGTGCCGGCCCGCTGATGGCGGCTGAGCTGGATGCGCTTGGCAAAGCGGTTGATCATCCTGCCCATCCGCTGATGGCTGTCGTTGGTGGCGCCAAAGTATCCGGCAAGCTGACGATTCTCAAGACGCTGGGTGGCAAGGTGGATAATCTGATTGTCGGTGGAGGCATTGCCAATACTTTCCTGAAAGCTGCCGGGTATGAAATCGGCCGTTCGCTGGTGGAAGAGGAATTGCTGGAAGAGGCAAAATCCATCATGGAGATGATGCAAAAACGGGGCGCGACGGTTCCGATTCCTGTTGATGTGATCTGTGCCAAAGAGTTTGCTGCCAGTGCGCCAGCCAGTGTGAAAAAGGTGGATGCCGTCGAGGCAGATGACATGATTCTGGATATCGGGCCTGAGACGGCAAAGATGCTGGCTGATCTGATTGGCAAGGCGGGAACCATTGTATGGAACGGGCCGGTTGGTGTGTTTGAATTTGATCAGTTTGGCAGTGGCACAAAAGCGGTTTCGATGGCGATTGCGGACTCAAAAGCCTTTTCGATTGCCGGAGGCGGTGACACCCTGGCAGCTATTGCCAAGTACGATATCGGAAACAGGATCAGCTATATCTCAACGGGAGGCGGCGCTTTCCTGGAATTTCTCGAAGGCAAAACGCTGCCTGCCGTGGAAATTCTGATGCAGCGTGCCCAATAAACAGTTAAACAAAGGAGAGACGGATGCCTATCGTATCAATGCGTCAATTGCTGGATCATGCTGCCGAAAACGGCTATGGTATTCCGGCATTCAATGTGAATAATCTTGAACAGGTGCAGGCAATCAT
Source organism: Oxalobacter sp. (assembly GCA_012512465.1). GTDB lineage: Bacteria > Pseudomonadota > Gammaproteobacteria > Burkholderiales > Burkholderiaceae_D > Oxalobacter > Oxalobacter vibrioformis. The sequence goes on from JAAZED010000120.1 coordinate 1,811, forward strand.
GGCTGCTGCCGATGAGGTGGGTGCGCCTGTCATCATGCAGGCTTCGGCAGGGGCAAGGCGTTATGCCGGCGAGGCGTTTCTTCGCCATCTGATTGAAGCGGCGGTGGAGGCCTATCCGCATATTCCGGTTGTGATGCATCAGGATCACGGCCAGTCACCTGCTGTCTGTATGGCGGCTATCCGTTCCGGCTTTTCCTCTGTGATGATGGATGGCTCACTTATGCCTGATGGCAAGACCGCATCGACTTATGAATACAACCTGGAAGTGACGCGCGAGGTGGTGAGGTTTTCCCATGCAATTGGCGTAACAGTTGAAGGTGAGCTTGGGGTGCTGGGGTCGCTTGAAACGATGTCAGGCGGCAAGGAGGATGGTCATGGTGCAGAGGGCAAGCTGACAAAGGAGCAGCTTCTGACCAGCCCGGATGAGGCGGCTGATTTCGTGCGCGAGACCCAGTGTGATGCGCTGGCAATCGCGATCGGCACTTCTCACGGGGCATACAAATTCACACGCAAGCCGACAGGCGATATTCTGTCGATCCAGCGCATCAAGGAAATTCATGCCCGTATTCCGAACACACATCTGGTTATGCATGGCTCTTCATCGGTGCCACAGGAGTTGCTTGCAGAAATCCGCCAGTTTGGGGGAGATTTCAAGGAAACCTACGGGGTGCCTGTTGAGGAAATTCAGGAAGGCATCAAAAACGGGGTACGCAAGATTAATATCGACACAGATATCCGGCTGGCGATGACAGGAGCGATCCGGCGCTATTTCGCTGAAAATCCCACCCATTTTGATCCGCGTGAATACCTGACTGTTGCCCGCGAAGCGGCCAAACAGTTGTGCAAACAGCGTTATCTGGAGTTCGGCTGTGAAGGCCAGGCGCCAAAAATCAAGCCGGTTTCCCTGGACAAAATGGCGGCGAAATATAAAGCGGGCGATTTCATCCAAATCGTGAAATAATACGTTTTTTCTGTAACCATCTGTTATGGTTTATTAAAATGCAGGTGCGTCTCAAAAAGAGGCGCGCCTGTCTTGTTTCCAGACATTTTTTTTATGATATGAAAAGGTATCGGGCAGGTGAGCATGGCAATTAAAAAACTTTCTCTTAAAAAAACGGCAGCGAAAAAAGCGCCGGCAAAACCGGCCGTGAAAAAGGCAACGGCCGCTGCGGCGCCAGCCAAGGCCGCATCCGGTGTCAAGCGGCTCGTGTCCAGTGTGTCAAACCGGGTTTCTTCAATTAAAAAACAATCAGCGCCCAAAGCTGGCAAAGGTAAAACAACAGGAAAAGTACTGGTCGGGATTGTGATGGGATCAACCTCTGACTGGGATGTGATGAAAGAGGCGGCGCAAATGTGCAAGGATTTTGGCATTCCCTATGAGGCCCGGGCACTTTCTGCACACCGCTCGCCAGCAGAGCTGGAAGCGTGGATTGCTGACATGGAAGCGCGTGGCTGCCAGGCGTTTATTGCCGGTGCGGGCGGAGCTGCCCATCTGGCCGGTGTCGTGGCAGCACAAACCATTCTGCCCACTTTTGGCGTTCCCATGACATCCAAGTACATGAAAGGGCTGGATTCGCTGCTTGCAACGGTACAGATGCCCAAAGGGATTCCTGTGCCGACCATGGCGATTGGTGAGGCAGGCGCTGCCAATGCCGCACTTGCAGTCGTTGCCATGCTGGCGCTGACAGACCCTGCATTGAGGAAAAAGCTGCTGGATTTCAGAGAAAAACAGTCTGAAAAAGTATTGAAAGCCAGTCTGCCGGAACTGAAGTGATTGGAAAACTATGTCAGGGATGATGCAAACGAACCTGAAGTCGCTGCCGCTTTTGCATCGCGGCAAGGTTCGGGATATTTATGCGGTGGGTGACGACAAGCTGTTGGTGGTGCAGACGGATCGTCTTTCCGCTTTTGATGTCGTACTGGATGATCCGATTCCTGAAAAGGGCAGGATCCTCACAGCCATGTCGAATTTCTGGTTTAAAAAATTCGGCAACATGATGCCGAATCATATGACAGACATTGATCCGGTATCCGTTGTCGCACCGGATGAGCGTGACCAGGTGGAAGGCCGTGCAGTGGTTGTGAAAAAGCTCAAGCCCCTTGGTATTGAAGCCATCGTGCGCGGCTATATGATTGGCACGGGCTGGCTGGACTACCAGAAAACCGGGCAGGTTGCCGGCATTACGCTTCCAGGGGGTATGCAGAAAGCGGAAAAACTGCCGGAAGTGATGTTTACGCCCTCGACAAAGGCGGCGGTGGGTGACCATGATGAAAACATCACGTTTGAGGAGGCAGAAAAAATCGTGGGTGCTGATGTGGCCCGACAGGTGCGTGATATGGCGATTAGTCTGTATTCTGCCGCAGCAGAATACGCTGCGGAAAAAGGGATTTTGATTGCTGATACCAAATTCGAGTTTGGCCAGGATGAGCAGGGAAAGGTGTACCTGATTGATGAAATCCTGACGCCGGATTCTTCCCGCTTCTGGCTGGCATCGCGTTATGTCACGGGCAGTTCTCCTCCGTCTTTTGACAAGCAGTTTGTACGGGACTGGCTGGAAGAGCAGCCCTGGAACAAACAGGCGCCTGCGCCGCGCCTTCCGGAAGATATTGCCCGGAAAACAGCGGAAAAATATCATGAGGCACTCCGTTTGCTGACGGAGTAACAAAAACTGTGGTGCCTGACAGCAATGAAATTCATCTTGCCGCTGATGCCCTTGGAAAAGGGCAGCTGGTGGCATTTCCTACCGAGACAGTTTATGGCCTGGGTGCTGACGCGGAAAATCCGGATGCGGTTGCCGCCATCTATGCGTTAAAGGGCCGCCCATCCGGCCATCCGCTTATCGTGCATCTGGCGCCCGGTGCTGATATTGCTTACTGGGCAGAGGCGATTCCTGAAGAAGCGAGAAAACTGATTGATGCTTTCTGGCCCGGGCCGCTGACATTGATCCTGAAACGAGCCGCACATATTCCGTCTGCCGTTGCCGGCGGGCAGGATACGATTGGCTTGCGGTGTCCTTCACACCCTGTTGCGCAGGCATTGCTTTTGACCTTCAAGGCGGGTAAAGGGGGCGTGGCAGCGCCTTCGGCAAATCTCTTTGGCCATGTGAGCCCTACCCTGGCCCGGCATGTGCGTGATGAGTTTGGTAACGATCCCCGTCTTGCTGTTGTACTGGATGGGGGCCAGAGTGAGGTCGGTATTGAGTCCACCATACTGGATCTTTCACGGATTGATACGCATGGGCCGGTATTGTTAAGGCCCGGCAAGATCAGCGCCACGGATATTGCCCATGTGACAGGCCGGATACCGGCAAAGGCCGATAGCGCCGCGCCCCGTGCCTCAGGCACACTGTTGTCCCATTATGCGCCTGATACGCCGGTGGTGCTGGTTGCCACATCGCAGATGGCAGAGGTCTTTTC
>JAAZED010000121.1 GCA_012512465.1 Oxalobacter sp.
TACCTGCCCCATCCTTTTTCAGGTTCAGGGTAACCGCATCGCGGTTGTGCAGCTTGAATACAACCCCCTTGAGATTTAACAGCAGGTCAACGACGTCTTCCTGGATACCGTCAAGTGTCGAATATTCATGTACCACACCGGCAATGGCAACTTCAGTTGGCGCATAGCCAGCCATGGAGGAAAGCAGAATGCGGCGCAGGGCATTGCCCAGTGTGTGTCCATAACCACGCTCAAAGGGCTCCATCTCGACGCGGGAATGACCGGGACCCAGCACTTCCACATTGATGATGCGCGGCTTGAGAAAATTATTTGGCATAAAATGTCCTTTTCAATACCCTCGGCTCGTTACACCAATAAGGCTGATGGCATTAATAAGTAAACCTGATTGCTAAGGCTAAGATAACAGCGATTGTGTCAATTAGCGTGAATACAACTCAATAATCAGTGATTCGTTGATATCGTTTGCAAACTCGGTACGATCCGGAACACGCTTGAACTGGCCTTCCATTTTCTTGGAATCAACCGATACCCAGTCCGCCATACCGATCTGCTCGGCCAGTGACAGTGACTCGATAATACGGGCCTGTTTCTTGGATTTTTCACGAATGGCAACCACGTCATTGGGCTTGACCAGGTAGGACGGAATATTCACTACCTTGCCGTTGACCGTGATAGCCTGGTGGCTGACGAGCTGACGGCTTTCCGCGCGGGTTGAGCCAAAGCCCATACGATAGGTCACATTGTCCAGACGGGTTTCTAAAAGCTGCATGAGATTGTCGCCCGTGTTGCCTTTTCTGCGCTCAGCTTCAGCAAAATAACGACGGAACTGTCTTTCCAGAACGCCGTACATACGCTTGACCTTTTGCTTTTCACGCAGCTGATTACCATAGTCAGACATGCGTGCGCCGGAGCGCAGACCATGCTGGCCGGGTTTCACATCCAGCTTGCATTTGGAGTCAAGCGAGCGCCGGGCGCTTTTCAGAAAAAGATCGGTGCCTTCACGGCGGGAGAGTTTGGCCTTTGGCCCTGTATAACGTGCCACAATATTTCCTTTACATTCAATGACGCCCCGAATTTACAAGTCATTCAGGCGCTAGTCAGGCTGCAATCAGCCTGACGGTGGTCTTCAATAAAAATCAGATACGACGGCGCTTCGGTGGACGGCAGCCGTTGTGTGGAACCGGGGTGATATCCTGAATCTGGTTGATGCGGATACCCAGGTTGTTGAGCGCACGCACAGCTGATTCACGACCAGGGCCAGGGCCCTTGATACGGACTTCCAGATTCTTGATGCCATACTCAATGGCAACCCGGCCGGCCGATTCGGCAGCAACCTGTGCTGCAAAGGGTGTTGACTTGCGAGAGCCCTTGAAGCCTGCGCCACCGGAAGTTGCCCAGGTCAGGGTATTACCCTGGCGGTCTGTAATCGTGATGATGGTATTGTTGAAAGACGCATGTACATGTGCGATACCTTCCGCAATATTTCTCTTCACCTTTTTGCGCACACGAGACGCTGCGCTGTTTGATCCTTTTGCCATATTTAAAAATCCTTGATCCGTCTACGATTCAAACACGGTGGTTTGTCTTATTTCTTCAGTGCCTGCGCGGCTTTACGCGGTCCCTTGCGTGTACGCGCATTCGTGCGTGTACGCTGCCCCCTGACCGGCAGACCGCGGCGATGACGCAGGCCGCGATAGCAACCCAGATCCATCAGGCGTTTTACGCTCATGGATACTTCACGACGCAAATCACCTTCAATCAGGTAATGATTCAGTGCATCACGCAGTTTTTCGAGTTCGCTGTCATCGAGGTCCTTGACCTTCTTTGACGGTTCCACACCCGTTGCTTCGCAGATTTCCTGCGCACGCGGGCGACCAATACCGTAAATGGCCGTCAGGCCAATAACAATGTGCTGATGGTTGGGAATGTTTACCCCTGCAATACGTGCCATTCGTTAGTCCTAATAGTGCCGTTATTAACCTTGACGCTGTTTATGACGCTTTTCCGTGCAAATAACACGTAAGACGCCATTGCGCTTGATGATCTTGCAATTGCGGCAGATCCGCTTCACAGATGCCTGTACCTTCATTTTCAACCTCTTCCAAATCTAAAGTACTACCGGTTCGTGCTATTTTGACCGGAAAACAATCCGGGCACGAGTTAAATCATATGGCGTCAATTCCACTGTTACCTTGTCACCCGGGAGGATACGAATATAATTCATGCGCATCTTTCCGGATATGTGCCCCAGCACAACATGTCCATTCTCCAGTTTTACGCGAAAGGTTGCGTTGGGCAGATTATCAATAACTTCGCCCTGCATCTGGATAACGTCATCTTTTGCCATATATCGTTATTTCTCTTCTTTCCGTTGTTTTAGGGTCATCAACCCTTGAAATTCGATTTCTTCAGCAGTGATTCATACTGATGTGACATGACGAAGTTCTGAATCTGCGCCATAAAGTCCATCGTGACAACAACAAGAATCAAAAGCGAAGTACCGCCAAAATAAAATGGCACGTTCCACTTGGCCACCAGAAACTCCGGCAGCAGACACACCAAGGTGATGTACAAAGCACCAGCCAAAGTAAGACGCGTCAGGATTTTATCAATGTACCGTGCGGTTTGCTCGCCAGGACGAATGCCCGGGACGAATGCACCACTCTTTTTGAGGTTGTCTGCCGTTTCCCGGCTGTTGAACACCAGAGCTGTATAGAAGAAGGCGAAGAAAATGATCGCCAGCGCATACCGCGCGATGTAGAACGGATGACCCGGAGA
>JAAZED010000122.1 GCA_012512465.1 Oxalobacter sp.
ACCCTGCACCGATGCCCTGTACCGCGAACGGAAAAGTCTCCTGGAAGAATCTGACAAACCGCTTTTCCTGTCACTGGCAGGCAGCGACTGGATCGGCTGCAAAAATGAGGACGGCAGCGATATTCGCAGTGACCGCCTGCGGCGCCTGCGTGAAATCCTTTTTGAAAACGATACGGCATTCGGCATGGTCAGCATGCCGCTCACGCGCCAGTCCCACATCGCAAAATACAGTGACTACCCGGAAAACACCTACTGGCAGCAGGATGCTGTTCTCTTTGCGACAGTGAACCTGCCGGCAGACAACAACCATTATCTCAACGCCGCAGGCAGGAACAATGAATTTGAGGAAAGACTGGTTGCCAACCGCTACTGGCTGCATCGGCTCTTTACCCTGGCTTCACGCAATCGCATGGAAGGCATTGTGATTTTCTGTGACGGCAATCCGTTTGAAAACGACGCTGCAAAAACATCAGGAACGCGCGACGGCTTTCAGGAAATCCGCCAGCTGCTCACCAAGCTTGCTGACGGTTTCTCCGGAAAAGTCCTGATCATTCATGGTGAGGCGAGGCAGAAAAACCAGGCAATCATCTGGAAAAAAAATCTTGGTATCGCCGCTGCCGGTTCAAAATGGCTGGAAATTCATGTCAATCCCGGGAGCCGACAACTTTTTTCCATCGCCAAACCACCCGCTGCCAAAAAGAAAAAAGCCTGGTGATCTGCGGGGAAAAACAGGCAATTATTCTTCCTGTATCAGCGCCAGTACCGCATCTCCCCATGTTGCCAGCCGTTTTGCGCCCATACCGGGAATCGCCGCCAACTCCTCAAGTGAACGCGGCCTGGCATGGGCTATTTCACGCAAAGTGGCATCCTGAAAAATCACATAGGCAGGCACATTCTGCTGCCGGGCAGTCTCGACACGCCACCAGCGCAGCCGTTCATACAGTGGCTGGTCATCGGCATGCAGTGTTTTTTCCGTATAGGTTTTCCGGGAGGCGGCTTTTTTCTTTCGCTGCGGTTTCTCATAGGGCCTCAGCCAGATTTCGGCTTCGCCTTTCAGTACCGGCCGGGCCTTTTCTGTCAGCCGCAGCATATTGAAATTTTCCGCATCCACGGTCACCAGCCCGCGTGCAATCGCCTGCCGCAGCACCGAGCGCCATGCGGCGTCACTTTCCTCGCTGCCAATGCCAAAAGTGGATAGCGTATGGTGCCCCCACTCTTCAATACGTTCTGTTTTTTTCCCCCGCAGCACGTCAATGACATGCATGGCACCAAAACGCTGTCCTACGCGATAAATCGTCGACAGCAGCTTTTGCATGATGACCGTACCGTTCACGGAAACCGGCGGCGAGAGACAGACATCACAATTCCCGCAAGGCCCGGCACTCTCTCCGAAATATTCCAGGAGGCGAATCCGCCGGCAGGTCAGGATTTCACACAATCCCAACAGGGCATCGAGCTTGCCGGACTGAATCCGGCGGTACTCCGGATCGGCCTCCGATTCGTCGATCATCCGTCGCTGCTGCACCACATCCTGCAGGCCATACGTCATCCAGGCATTGGATGGCAGCCCATCTCGTCCGGCACGCCCCGTTTCCTGATAGTACCCCTCGATATTTTTCGGCAGATCCAGATGCGCCACAAAACGCACATCCGGCTTATCAATCCCCATGCCAAAGGCAATTGTCGCCACCATCACGATGCCTTCCTCACGTAAAAACCGCGCCTGGTTTTTCGTCCTGTCTGCATTACTCATGCCGGCATGGTATGGCAGTGCAGAAACACCGTTACGGTTCAGGAAGTCCGCTGTCTCTTCCACCCTTTTCCGTGAAAGGCAGTACACAATCCCGGCATCGTTTTTATGCTCGGTATGGATAAAATCCAGCAGCTGCTGCCGGGGATTATCCTTTTCAACAATCCGGTAATGAATATTCGGCCGGTCAAAGGAAGAGACGAATTGCCTGCCTGACTCCAGCTTCAGGTGATGCAGGATATCGGCACGGGTAAGATTGTCCGCTGTGGCGGTGAGCGCCACCCTGGGCACATACGGAAACACGTCCGACAGAACAGACAGGCGGACATATTCCGGTCGGAAATCATGCCCCCACTGTGAAACGCAGTGTGCTTCATCAATGGCAAAAAGGGCTATCTTCAGTTGCCTGAGCCACCCCATACAGTACTCGGTCAGCAATCGCTCGGGGGCAATGTAAACCAGATCAATCTCCTGGTTGAGCGCAGCGCGTTCTACTGCTGCCGATTCGGCACGGGTTTGCGATGAATTCAAAAAAGCGGCTTTCACCCCGATTGCCGCCAGTGCATCCACCTGATCCTGCATCAGGGCGATCAGGGGAGAAATAACAATACCGACACCCTCGCGGATCAGCGCGGGGATCTGGTAACACAATGATTTGCCGCCGCCTGTCGGCATCAGGATAAGCGCATCCTGCCCGGATGCGACATGTGAAATAATGGCCGCCTGCTGGTCACGAAAAGCGGGATAACCAAAAACCGTCTGAAGGAGCGTTAACGCCTCGCGGTTTACCTGATGCTGATTTTCCGGCATGCCTGCTCCTGTCCTGCTTCTTGCCGCCTATAGACTAATCCACCCAGCTTACCCATCCGAAATGGGCGCTGGTGATGACGAAAATACCGAAGACAATCCGGTACCAGGCAAAAATGGTGAAATCATGCGTACTGATATAGCGTAAAAGCCAGCGCACACACAAAAACGCTGAAATAAATGCCCCGACACTGCCGATCGTGAAAAGGGGGACATCCGAGAGGGAAAAAATATGCCACTCTTTCCAGACAGAATACACGCTGGCGCCAAAGAGTGTCGGCATGGCAAGAAAAAAGGAAAACTCCGTTGCTGCCTTGCGTGACATGCCAAAAAGCATGGCCCCCATGATGGTCGCCCCGGAGCGGCTTGTCCCGGGAATCAGGGCAAATGCCTGGGCAAACCCGACTTTCAACGCATCCATTGCACTCATGTCATCCACTGAATCAATCCGTGCCAGCGACGGATTCAGACGATTCCGGCGTTCCACCCACATAATGATCAGGCCACCTACGATAAAGGCCGTGGCAACCGGAACCGGAGAGAAGAGCGCTGACTTGATCATGCTGCTTAAGAGCACGCCCAATACCGCAGCAGGAATAAACGCAATCATCAGGTTAATGACAAATTTCCGGGATTTTGGGTCCGTGGTAAAACCCCGGACCACATTAATGATACGTTCGCGATAAACCCAGCATACCGACAGCATGGCGCCCGACTGGATGGCAATCTCGAAAACCTTGACCTTTTCCCCGGTGAAGTCCAAGAGGCTTCCCGCTAAAATCAGGTGGCCGGTGGATGAAATCGGCAGAAATTCAGTGAACCCCTCAACCAGCCCCATGATGAAGGCTTTGAGCGCGTAGATCGTTTCCATGAAGGTGTCAGGTGAGAACAGGCAACAAAAAAGCCGTATTTTACCCGTTTAACACGCCCGAACCCACCCTTTTCGGGCAGAAGCCGGAAAAAAAGCTATTCGTACCGGAGCGCTTCAATCGGTAACAGCTTGGATGCCTTGTGTGCGGGATAAAACCCGAAAAAGATGCCGATAGTGGCTGAAAAGCCCACCGCCAGGAAAATCGAATCCACTGACAGTTTCGTTGCCCATCCGGCAAAATGGGCAATCAGATAAGAGCCGGCAATACCGACAATAATCCCGATAAAGCCACCTATCAGCGACAGCGTGATTGCCTCTACCAGGAACTGCGTCAGGATATCCCTTGCCCTTGCACCAATTGCCATACGCAGGCCGATTTCCCTTGTACGCTCCGTCACTGATACCAGCATGATATTCATGATGCCGATACCGCCCACAAGCAGCGAAACAGATGCCACGGCGGCCAAAAGCAGCGTCATCACCTTGGAAGACGCTTCCTGCGCCTGCAGGATTTCCGTCAGGTTGCGCATGGTGAACTGATCGTCCTGACCGGGCTGTGTGCGCTGACGCTGGCGCATCAGGTCGCGGATGCTCGCCTCGGCATCTTTCATGCTCTGGCCCTCCCACACCTTGATCTGGATGACATTCACCCGGCGAAGCTTGCCCTGCTGGTTACCAAAGACACGGTTACGGTGCGTGGAAATCGGGATAACCGCCGTATCATCCTGGTCGGTTCCCATCATGCTCTGGCCCTTGCGCGAGAGCACGCCAATGACGGTAAAGGGAATATTCTTGACCCTCACACTCTGGTTAACGGGGTCTTCATCGCCAAACAACTCCTGTGCAACCGTCTGCCCCAGAATAATCACCTTGGCCGATCCCTGCATTTCCGTCTGCTCGAAAACCCGGCCCTCTGACAGCGGCCAGTCACGCGCCTCAAACCAGTCCGGCGTAACACCATACACTTGCGTGGCCCAGTTGTTTCCCCCGGCCACCACCTGTGCCCCTCCCCGGTTCATCGGAGCAGCCAGCTGGACTTCGGGCACCTCCCGTGCGATGGCAATGGCATCATCCTCTGTCAGATTCAGATTGGCCCCCGCTCCCATTCGCACACCGGAAGCCGTCGTCGACCCCGGCAGGATGATGATCAGGTTTGAGCCCAGGCTCTTGATCTGGCTCTGTACGCGCTCGCGCACGCCACCCCCGACCGCAATCATCGTAATCACCGCGCCGACACCGATGATGATGCCCAGCATGGTCAGCATGGAACGCATCTTGTTCAAGCGCAGCGCATTGATGGCAATCCGGAAAGTGGCAAGCAGATTCATGTGCGCACCTCCGGTTTCGGATATTTTTCCAGCTCTTTCTCGGCATCATTCGACGTATTGGGCACATCCGAGAGCACCTTCCCGTCACGGAAGGTAATAATGCGGTCGGCAAAAGCGGCGATCTCCGGCTCATGGGTGACGATCACAATCGTCATTCCTTCACGCGAAAGCTTCTGCATCAATGCCATGATTTCGATACTGGTACGGGAATCCAGCGCCCCGGTCGGTTCGTCAGCCAGGATAAGGGAAGGGTTATTGACCAGCCCCCTGGCAATCGCCACCCGCTGCTGCTGGCCCCCCGAGAGCTCAGCCGGCGTATGGTCAACCCGACCGCCAAGCCCCACCTCCTCCAGGCGGGCCATCGCCCGTTCCTTGCGTTCTTCAGCAGGCACACCGGCATACAGCAGCGGCAGCTCGACATTTTCGAGTGCCGACGTCCGGGGCAACAGATTGAACTGCTGGAAAACAAAGCCGATCTGCTGGTTGCGGATCAACGCGAGCTGATCGCCATCCATGTCGGATACCTTGGCCCCCCCCAGAAAATACTCGCCTGAAGTCGGGATATCCAGACAGCCAATCAGATTCATGAACGTGGATTTGCCGGAACCCGACTGCCCCATAATGGCGACAAATTCCCCTTCCTCAATACTGATGGACACATCATCCAGGGCAAAAACGCTGTTTTCCCCTGTCACATACTCCTTGACCAGATGATGTGTTTCCAAGAGTTTTGTCATGGGAACCTGTTTATCAGAACATGCGTGGCCCGCGCGGAGCCGAACTGCTGCTGCCTGAGCCATTTTCACCGGCTATCGCAGTACCGATAATCACTTCGGCCCCTTCCGGCGGATTAGAGCTCATCAGCTCGGTCATGGAGCCATCAGACAGCCCCAGTCGCACATTCATTTCCACGGGTTTTTTGTCTTCCAGCACATAGATACGGCCTGTCGTGCTGCTGCTGCGCCGCTCATCATACTCACTGCTGATTTCTTCAAACCTGGCCCGCTGCTCATCATTGAGGATTTCAGCAATCTGCTGGCGCATCTCGATTCGTGCCGCCTCAATCTGTTTTTTACGGTCTGCCTCAGGCGCCTGGTGTGCCACGGCAATCTTGTTTCGCATCGTGGTCAAAATGGCTTCTGCCCGCGTCTTTTGCTCTTCATTCAAGGCCAGCTCGGTCGTCATCCGCTCAAGAAACGCCGGAATCCAGTTGCCACGTGAAGTGCGGGAAGAGGCCTTGCCAGCCGTCTCGGTACTGGGAAGGCGGTAACGCATGGCGGCATTGGGAATCAGTTTCACATCATGCCGCGTGTCCAGGATAATCCGCACATTGGCCGTCATGCCCGGCAACAGTTCCTTTTTGGGATTGGGTGCGCTGACAATCACAATATAGGTGATCACATTGGAAACATTCTGCGCTGCCAGGCGAATCTGCCTGACCTCCCCCTCAAAAGTGCGCCCCGGATAGGAGTCCACCGTAAAGGTGGCTTTCTGGCCCACCCGCACACGGCCGATTTCCGACTCATCAATGGATGTTTCCACCTGCATGTCTGTCAGGTCTTCCGCAATCACAAAAAGCTCCGGCGCCTGCAGGCTGGCGGCCACAGTCTGCCCGGCCTCAACTGTCTTCTGGATCACCGTGCCATTCACGGGTGAGCGAATAGATGTTCTCTCAAGATCGACCTTGGCCTGGGCTAAAAGCGCCTCTTTCTGCTTGACTGACGCCTGTGCATTTTTCACATTCGCTTCACCCACCCTTACCAGTTCCAGTTGGGCTTCGTAGGTGGTCTTTACCGTATCGCGCTCTGCCGGGGACAAAAAGCCCCTGTCGACCAGTTTCAAGCGGCGCTCCATGTCAATTTTTGCATTGGCCAGATTCACCTTCTGACGCGCCAGCTCGGCACGCTGCATCATGGCCTGCGCCTGGGCAGAATCCACATCCGCCTGCATCTGCCTGACCTTGTATTCAAACGTTTCCGGATCGATTCGCGCAATCAGCTGGCCTTCGGTCACTTCGCTGTTGAAATCGATGAAAATTTCCTTGATCTGGCCGGATACCTGGGAGCCGACCTGCACCGAAATAACCGGATTGACCGTACCGGAAGAAGACACGCTGGCGGTAATGGTGCCTTTTTCGATCTTTGCTGTCTTGTACCGGACCTGGCCATTGCCACTCATCATGATCCAGGCCGCCACAATGATTACCAGGACAGCGACACCGCCAATCAGCACGAGCCGCTGTTTTTTGGGCATATCCGCCCACTTCCCTCTTATGCCCTGCCAGTTGAATTGCTTCAAATTCATGCCATATCCGGAAACAAATAAAATCGATTTTACTGTTAATTGTCACAAATGGGCTCATCTTTTGTAACAACTTGTTTGCCAGCGCCAGCCGATCTTCCCTCTGAGCACAGCAAAAATACCACCATCACCATGGATGAGCAGGCAAAGACTTCCCTTTTCTTGTTTTTTCTCAGGTGAAGGAAAAACGTTTTGTCCGATATTTTTCCGCCGGACAACCGCTGTTGCACATAAGCCACACCATTGAAAGAAACCATGAAAGCGCGCAAAAACAGGCGTCTCTTTTGTAACAACTTGTTCCATATCATGCCACCTCATCCGTAAACACATAAATTAGATAGACGACAATTTTTTTCAGGACAGGCTGGAAATCCCGAACCCTGGACAGGGCGCCTGTATGCGATACCGCTTCGGTTTATTTTCAAAAAGAGATGACACTGATGAGTGAGGAAAGAACGATGCTGATTCCGACACACGAAACATCAACCGGCTTTTATGTGGACAGGGAAGTGGAAAACATGGCGGCTACCCTCTACAGAAAAACACCGGCCATGGATATCCGTCAGGCGCAGATCAACATGATCGAAGGCCAGATTCGCGCAACAGGCGTCAATTCCCCGGATGTATTTGATGCCTTTACTGCTGTGCAGCGGGAAAAATTTGCCCCGGAAGCCTACCGCGACATCGCCTACGCCGACACCGAAATCCCGCTGATCTACAATGAATGCATGCTAACCCCCCGCACAGAAGCCCTCGTTTTGCATGCGGCAGGCATCAAGGGCACGGACAAGGTGCTCGAAATCGGCACCGGCTCCGGCTTTATGGCCGCCCTCCTTGCCTACAAGGCGCTCCATGTCACCAGCGTGGAAATCAAGCCCGAACTGAAACGGTTTGCTGAAGAAAACCTGAGACAGGCAGGCATAACCAATGTCACGGTCGAATTGGGCAATGGCGCCAATGGCTGGAAAAGCGACACCATGTATGATGTGATCATTATTTCCGGGGCGCTTCATGAGCTGGCTGATTCATTTCGGATGATACTGAACCCTGGCGGGCGAATCGTGGCGTTTATCGGAGACGCGCCTTTCACCCAGACCCAACTGATCAGAAAAATCCACGATGCCCACTATGAAATCATCAGTCTTTTCGGTACATCGGCACCCCTTCTTCGTGAACAGCGAAAAATTTCCCGCTTCCGATTCTGAAGCAGCCTGAACTTGGCTTATACTACTGGCATCATTGCATGGGAAAGATATGCGTAACCGTTTCATCATTTCACTGATTGCCAGCCTTGGGTTCATGCTGAACGCGTCAGCGGCCGACCTGATGCAAATTTATCAGGAAGCGCTGGTCAATGACCCGCAATATGCCAGCGCCCGCGCATCACTCATGGCCGGACAGGAGCAAAGCGTCCAGGGACTCTCACAGCTGCTCCCGCAAGTGACAGGCTCAGGCACCTACAGCCGGACGAAATATGAAAGTGTGCAGCATACTTCCGAAACCCGCTATGGCGTCAACCTGACCCAGCCGCTTTTCAACTGGGGAAGCTACCAGAACTACGAAAAAAGCAAGCTGGCCGTCTCCGTCAGCGAAGCCCAGTTTGCCGCCTCGCAGCAGGAACTGATCATCCGTGTCACCCAGGCTTATTTTGATGTCCTTACCGCGCAGGATGTGCTTGTTTTTGCCCAGGCGCAGAAAGTCGCCATTGCAGAGCAGCTCGAATCTGCCAAACGCAGCTTTGAAGTGGGTACAACCACCATTACCGACGTACACGAAGCACAGGCACGCTACGACCTTGCCGATGCGCAGGAATATGCAGCCGCCAGTGATCTCGAAATCAAGCGTGCCGCATTGCAGCAGATCATCGGACGGCTGCCGGATCATCTCTCCCCGCTTCGTAAAGGCGTCAATGTCGCGGCACCGGAACCCAACAAAATGGATACCTGGGTCAATTATTCCGAAAGGCAGAATTACGCTGTCGCTGCTTCCGAACTGGCACTGGAAATGGCCAAGCGGGATATCTCGATTAACCGCGCAGGCCACTACCCCACGGTTGACCTGGTAGCGGGTTACAACCACACCAACCAGGAGCGTGAATTCCAGCGCAGCGGCGGTGGCACCATCCGTTCGGATAATTACAGCACCGTTGGTGTGCAAATGAGCATCCCGATCTTCTCCGGCTTTGCCATCACCAGCAAGGTGCGGGAATCCATAGCCCTGGAAGACAAGGCCAGAAATGATCTGGTTGCCTCCCGGCGCAATGCCGCTCAGCTCGCACGGGAAGCCTACCTGGGCTTGAACAGCGGCCTCTCACAGATCAGGGCGCTCGAAGCCGCCGAAATCTCGAGCCTTTCCGCACTGGAATCCAACAAGCTCGGCTATGAAGTCGGCGTGCGAATCAATATCGACGTCCTGAACGCCGAACAGCAGGTCTTTTCGACACGGCGCGACCTGACTGTCGCACGGCATGACGCCATCATGAATGCACTGAAACTGAAATATGCGGCGGGTATCCTGAACGATAACGATGTCCAACAGATCAATACCCTGCTGGACAGATAAAGTCTCCTTGCCAGCGCCAGACAAATTCCTTATAATCACCTGCTCGGCGCTCTGGTTATACTGGCGCCGAAAAGCAGCAAATCTCTTCCCAGTGGTGACTGTAGCTCAGTTGGTAGAGTCCAGGATTGTGATTCCTGTTGTCGCGGGTTCGATCCCCGTCAGTCACCCCATCAAGCCTTCCGATACCATCCCATAAAGTCCAGAAAACGCAATAAACATGCGACTCTTGGCGCGCTTTGCGTCTTTTAACGTCCGATAAGATTCGTTGACATCCACCGTTTATAACAGTACTTTTTCAGTATAAATACTGTAATAACAAAATCGATACTGTAAAAAAGCGGAGGTCATGCCAAGGATTGTTAAACCCCTATCTGACGTTCAGATAAGAAATGCCCGGCCCAAAAAGACGA
>JAAZED010000123.1 GCA_012512465.1 Oxalobacter sp.
CTTCATTAAAGACGGCTTTTCTCTATTACCGTTGGCGCATTGTTTTTTTTATGCGGCGCCGCATCAGAAAGCGATGCAAAATCCAGATGCTGTGTGCGCCACTCGTCCAGCCACCGGGCTTTCACTTCTGTTATTTCAGCCAGCTCGTTTTTTATCCGCTCACCCTGACGATAAGCCAGGTATTCAAAGAGGACATAAGCACAAACAACAATCAGAAAGAGTCCCAGCATGACCGTGATAAAATGCCGAATGAAAAAACAGTCAACGTAATTCTGTTCACAAATCTTTGCATCCACTTCCAGATCATGAATATCGGTCCGCCAGAAAGTGAAAAGCGGATACAGCAGGCTTAACAGTAAAACGATAAAGAAGAGGCTGCTGTATCTCCTCAAATTAACGAGCTGATCGGCAGCGCCTGTGAATAACTCGGGCAAAAAAACCGTACAGGCAAACCACAGGACGCAAAAAACAGAAAAAAACGGTCCATATCAGAAACTTGTTTTTTACGGTTTTGTGCCATGTAAAAAAACTGCCCGGCTTTAACGATATGCGCATGAATGAATAAAACAACTTAACGATGTTTTTTCTGGTTTCTGTTAATTAATTCTTATACTGGTTTTAAACAGAATATGAATATCCTGCTATTACGTTTTAGATATTAATTAATAAGCCAGGGCATTATGTTGCGATATCTCACCTCACCCTCAAAATATTTCCCAAAGGAAATATTCGCTTTGCAGCATAATGAAACGGCAGCGCCGGGTTCAATCATAAAAACAAATTTCTCATAGGAGAAAGCACAAAGACGAATGATAGTTAAAAGACATGTTATTCGTCTTTGTGTGAAAATGTGATACATGAAGCTGGTAAAAATAACGAGAAAATCACCACATTATTCAGCAAAAAAAAACGATGTGATGATCTTTAAAAAATCATTTTTCCGTATTTAATCAGGATATTTTTTATATTATTAACCCCATTAAAATTAATTTATTTCAATATAAAAATAAAAATGAATTGATTATTGTCAAATTACGATTCACATTTACGCAGATTTAATTCGCTTTTATCATATTTTCAATTATGCAAAAAATTGCATAATTTCCAAAAAAGCAACAGATAGGTATTTACCCACAAAAACTGTGGATTTGTTTGTGGATAAGTAGGAGGTGCGGGAGAAAAGCCTCTGATAACTCATCAGTTTCAATAGAATGATCATGAAACGGGCACTGGCATGGAAGACATTTTGAGGCTGCGGAAAAAGCGCGGAAGATAGATATCACTGATGCGAATGATGTCTTGAAATAGCAGGCCTCCGGTAACGCATAACGGCGTATGTACAAGGAATACTGAATTAACCAGAGTTTAGTAGACAGTTTTTCGCCTCATAATATTCCTTCATAAGGAGAGATTATGAGCAAAGCAAAATACACAGAAGAGTTCAAGCTTGAGGCGGTTCGTCAGGTCATAGAGCAAAAACATCCAGTTGCTGAAGTATCACGCCGTCTTGGCATATCGTCCTGGAGCCTGTATGACTGGATCAGGCGGTATAACAAGCCGCCACAGGCACGTGAACGAGAGCAGGCTGAATTCGCGGAGATCAGGCGTTTGAGAGCTGAAGTCAAACGTTTGACAGAAGAGCGAGACATTCTAAAAAAGGCCGCCGCGTACTTTGCCAAAGAATCCGGGTAAATGCGGCGACCGGCCTTAACGCCTTTCGATTGAAGCGCCTCAAACCGAAGATATTCAGTGAGATTCAAACAATTGATAAACCAGACCAGACTCAGAATTAAAAAGCCCGCGGTCATGCGGGCCTAGAAGTAATTTTGTGCTCTTTAGAGCCGATCTATAGCAGACACAAAATCACTCCCACTCAATCGTGGCAGGCGGTTTTCCTGAAATGTCATAGACCACGCGGTTGATGCCGCGCACTTCATTGATAATGCGATTGGAAACACGTCCCAGCAAATCATGTGGCAGATGCGCCCAGTGTGCCGTCATGAAATCCTGCGTCTGTACCGCACGCAATGCAACGACATAGTCATAGGTGCGGCCATCACCCATCACGCCAACAGACTTGACGGGCAGGAAAACGGCAAAGGCCTGGCTGGTCGCATCGTACCAGGTCATGGGAGGCACGGCGTCACCCAGCGGGTTGTCCACCAGGGTATTACGCAACTCCTCAATGAAAATAGCATCTGCCTGTCTCAAGAGATCCGCATACTCGGCCTTGATTTCGCCCAGTATGCGCACGCCCAGGCCGGGGCCCGGGAAAGGATGACGGTATACCATCTCATGCGGCAACCCCAAGGCCAGGCCCAGCTCACGCACTTCATCCTTGAAAAGCTCACGCAATGGCTCAAGCAGCTTGAGATTGAGGTCTTCAGGCAGACCGCCCACATTGTGGTGGCTCTTGATGGTGTGCCCTTTTTTATCCTTCCCGGCGCTTTCAATCACATCGGGATAAATCGTACCCTGGGCCAGCCATTTGGCGTTACTGATCTTTGCCGCTTCCGCCTGGAATACTTCAACAAATTCCCGTCCGATGATCTTGCGTTTTTCCTCCGGGTCAGTCACCCCCTTCAGGTGTCCCAGAAACTGGCTGGCTGCATCAACATGAATCACGTTAACACCCAGATTTTTGCCAAACATATCCATGACCATCTTGCCTTCATCCAGACGGAGCAACCCATGATCGACAAACACGCAGGTAAGCTTGTCACCAATGGCGCGATGAATCAGTGCGGCTGCCACACTGGAGTCCACACCACCGGAAAGCCCTAGAATCACGCCTTCATCTCCGACTTGATCGCGAATGAACTGAACGGCTTCCTCAACATAGTCGGGCATATTCCAGTCTGATTTGCATCCGCAGATTTCATGGACAAAACGGCTGAGAATCACTTTTCCCTGCACGGTATGCGTCACTTCCGGATGAAACTGCACCGCGTAAAACTTCCGTTCTTCATCCGCCATCCCGGCAATCGGACAGGCATCGTTGGATGCCATCAGGGAAAAACCGGGCGGCATTTCCGCCACCTTGTCACCATGGCTCATCCAGACCTTGAGCATGCCATGGCCTTCGGCTGTGACAAAGTCATTTATCCCTTTTAAAAGGGCGGTATGGCTGCGTGCCCGGACCTCGGCATAACCAAACTCACGTACCTGGCCACTTTCCACCTTGCCGCCAAGCTGTGCGGCCATGGTCTGCATGCCATAACAGATACCCAGGACCGGTACCCCTCTTTCAAACACCGCCTGCGGTGCACGCGGCGTATCGCCTTCGGTCACGCTACTGGGGCCACCCGAGAGAATAATGCCGCGAAGCGAGCCGTCATTCCCGTATTGGCGAATCGTTTCTTCGCCGATGTCATAAGGAACGACCTCAGAAAAAACACCGACTTCGCGCACCCGGCGAGCGATCAGTTGGGTTACCTGAGAACCAAAATCAAGAATCAGGATTCGTGAATGCATACGTCAAATTCCAATAATGATGTGGCCCTGGCCGGTTGATCTTCCGGTCAGGGCCATTAAACCAGACCGGCCTGATCAGTCAGTACGGTAATTGGGCGCTTCCTTGGTGATCTGGACATCATGCACGTGCGATTCGCGCATGCCGGCAGAACTGATCTCGACAAATTCCGCTTTCTCGTGGAATTCGGAGATATTGGCACAGCCGCAATAGCCCAAAGACGCCCGCAAACCACCCATCAACTGGAAAAGGATGGCTGTAATCGGCCCTTTATAAGGAACACGACCTTCAATCCCTTCCGGAACAAATTTGTCAGACTGCTGCTCATGCTCCTGGAAATAACGGTCAGCCGAACCACCCGACATGGCGCCCAGGCTGCCCATTCCCCGATAGGATTTGTAGCTGCGGCCCTGGTAAAGAATAACTTCACCCGGCGCTTCATCCGTACCGGCAAACATGCCGCCCATCATGACAGTAGAAGCTCCTGCCGCAAGCGCCTTGGCAATATCGCCGGAGAAGCGGATACCACCATCAGCAATACAAGGGATACCGGTTCCCTTGAGTGCCTCCACTACATCAGCAATCGCCGTGATCTGCGGTACACCGACACCGGCAACAATCCGAGTCGTACAGATAGAACCCGGGCCAATACCGACCTTGACACCATCCACACCGGCTTCCACCAGCGCTGTCGCTGCCGCTGCGGTCGCAATATTGCCGCCAACGATCTGTACATTCGGGTAGGTATCCCTGATCCAGCGAATACGCTGGAGAACGCCCATCGAATGACCGTGCGCCGTGTCAACCACCAGCACATCCACACCCGCCTTGACCAGGAGCTCGATACGCTCGTCATTGTCAGGACCAACACCAACAGCAGCCGCCACCAGCAACTGACCATAGCTGTCTTTGGATGCCCTTGGATAATCGGTTGATTTATGGATATCAGTTGCGGTCATCAGTCCACGCAACTCAAAATCGTCATTCATGACCAGAACACGCTCAAGACGATTGAGGCTCATGAGGCGCTTGGCCTCCTCCATCGTCGCGCCTTCTTTGACAGAGACAAGCTTTTCACGCGGGGTCATCTTGTCCTTGACCATCACATTCTGGTCTTCTTCAAAACGGGTATCACGATTGGTGATAATGCCGATCACCTTGCCGTTTTCAACGACAGGAAAACCGGAAAATCCATATTGATGAGACAGCGCGATGACATCCCTGATCCGCATGGAGGGAGGAATGGTAATCGGGTCCATAATCACACCTGACTCAAAACGCTTGACCCTTGCCACTTCCCTGGCCTGATCTGCGGGTGTCAGGTTTTTGTGAATAACACCAATACCGCCTTCCCTTGCCATGGCAATGGCAAGACGCGCCTCTGTCACTGTATCCATTGCCGCTGAAACCAAAGGGATATTCAGGGAAATTGAACGTGTCAGACGAGTTGAAAGAGAGGTATCTTTGGGGAGAATGGCTGAATAAGCCGGTACCAGGAGCACATCATCGAATGTGAGTGCCTTCTTAATTAATCGCATAGTCTTTCCTATTGGCACAAAAGCGAATTATACAGACTTTTTTTAAAAGATACAGTGAAGTGGCCGCTCCGTTCCATTATTTTTTTACGGACAAATGCCGGCCAACAGAACGTCTGGACAACATCAGCAAAACTATCTCCTGTCTCAACAATCAACCGCTTTCCCGCTCCCCTCTCTCGCCAATCGTGTCTCATTAAAAATAGCTCGACACAATAAAAGATTACAACTTGTTGAATTTTCATTTGTTTTGGGATAGTATGCGTCTTTCTATTTTTGACTGTGTCTTTGGAGGTGGTTTATGGCCCGTGTGTGCCAGGTGACAGGCAAGAAGCC
>JAAZED010000124.1 GCA_012512465.1 Oxalobacter sp.
ACAACGTCTCCATTACCGTCAAGCTCATTTCCCCGATCGCGATGGAAGAAGGCTTGCGCTTCGCCATCCGTGAAGGTGGCAGAACGGTAGGTGCCGGCGTCGTATCCAAAATTATTGCATAACGCAGGACACTGACCTGATCACGCTGTTGTATCAATAAACATGCTGCGGATGGCAATCATCCGCAGCTCGCTCTTTGGAAAGTAATCATGCAAAACCAGAAAATTCGCATTCGCTTAAAAGCGTTTGACTATAAACTGATTGACCAGTCCGCACAGGAAATTATCGATACGGCCAAAAGAACCGGCGCTGTCGTCAAAGGACCTGTTCCGCTGCCAACCCGCATTCAGCGTTTCGATGTGTTGCGTTCACCACACGTGAACAAAACATCCCGCGACCAGTTTGAAATCAGAACGCACCAGCGTCTGATGGATATTATTGATCCGACTGACAAAACCGTTGATGCGCTCATGAAGCTCGATCTGCCAGCGGGTGTGGATGTCGAAATCAAGCTGCAGTAAGTTTTTTTAACAAGAAAATCCATTTTTGCGGTTGTGCAATGAATGGACACGGGCTATAATGCCCGACTGCACGCAAAAAGCCTTTTTTGCGTGCAGTAGTATAAATTAGACAACCTGTCCAATCGTAGACAGGAATGGAGAATAAAATGAGCCTGGGCCTTATTGGGCGTAAGGTTGGTATGATGCGTATCTTTACGGATGAAGGGGAAACCATCCCGGTTACCGTAGTTGACGTATCAGACAACCGTATTACGCAAATCAAGACGACCGAGACAGACGGCTATGATGCCGTACAGGTCGCGTTTGGAAAACGCCGCCCCTCCCGTGTGAACAAGGCTTCTGCCGGTCACTGTGCTAAAGCGGGTGTGGAAGCCGGTAGTGTCTTAAGAGAATTCCGTATTGATGCATCTGTTATGGCTGACATGAAGCCGGGCGATGTCATTACGACAGCTATTTTCGAGGTGGGGCAAAAAATTGATGTGCAGGGTGTCTCGATTGGTAAGGGATATGCCGGCGTCATCAAGCGCTACAACTTCGCATCCGGTCGTGCCACGCACGGTAACTCTGTTTCGCATAATGTTCCTGGTTCGATTGGTCAGAACCAGGATCCGGGTCGCGTTTTCAAGGGTAAGAAAATGACGGGTCATATGGGTGATGTAACCCGTACTGTGCAAAATCTTGAAATTGCCCGTATTGATGCAGAGCGCCAGCTTCTGATGGTCAGGGGTGCGGTTCCTGGCGCAAAAAACGGTCAGGTTGTTGTCAAGCCGGCTATTAAAGCCGCAGGCAAGAAAGGAGCATAATTTATGGAACTCAAGCTCCTGAACAGCAGTGACCAGTCTGCCGCTAAAGTTGAAGCGCCGGATACCATTTTTGGCCGTGAATACAATGAAGCATTGATTCATCAGGTCGTTGTCGCTTTCCAGGCAAATGCCCGTGGCGGTAACAGCAAGCAGAAGACCCGCCGGGAAGTGGCGCATTCCACCAAGAAGCCATGGCGTCAGAAGGGTACGGGCCGTGCGCGTGCCGGTATGACGTCTTCGCCGCTGTGGCGTGGGGGTGGCCGTGCTTTCCCGAACACCGGCGAAGAAAATTTCTCTCACAAGGTCAACAAGAAAATGTATCGTGCAGGTCTTTGTTCGATACTGTCGCAGCTTGCCCGGGAGGGCCGCCTGACTGTGATTGACGAGTTGTCAATTGAGGCGCCCAAAACCAAGATGCTGGCAGACAAGCTCAAGGCGTTCGGTTTCGGTTCAGTGCTCGTTCTGACTGACAATTTCGATGAAAATCTGTACCTGGCATCCCGCAATCTGCCAAACGTGCTGGTTCTTGAGCCGCATCAGGCTGACCCGGTTTCACTCGTCTATTTCAAGGACGTGTTGGTTACCCGTGCTGCGCTGGGCAAAATTGAGGAGATGCTGTCATGAATACAGCGAAAAAAGTGAGTGAAGAGCGCATGCTGAAAGTGCTGCTGGCTCCTGTGATCTCCGAGAAGGCCACCTTTGTTGCTGATAAATATGAGCAAGTGGTTTTCCGTGTCATGAGAGATGCAACCAAGCCGGAGGTAAAAGCTGCAGTAGAAAGCCTGTTCAAGGTAGAGGTGGAGTCTGTGAAGATGCTCAATCGCATCGGTAAGCAGAAGCGCTCCGGAAAAACGGTCGGTAGAAAAAATCATGTCAAGCATGCGTATATTTGCTTGAAGCCCGGCCAGGAAATCAATTTTACCGAGGAGGCTTAAAAGATGGCTCTCGTTAAAGTCAAGCCAACGTCTCCCGGTCGCCGGGGGATGGTGAAAGTGGTCACTCCGGATCTGTACAAGGGGCGCCCTTTTGCCGGACTGATTGAAAAGAAATCAAAAAGCGCTGGTCGCAACAATAATGGCCGTATTACGACTCGCCACATGGGTGGTGGTCACAAACAGCATTATCGTGTTGTTGATTTTGTGCGCAACAAGGACAGTATTCCGGCCAAGGTTGAGCGGATTGAATATGATCCGAACCGTACAGCCAATATTGCACTGGTTTGTTACGCAGATGGTGAGCGCCGTTACATCATTGCGCCAAGAGGCCTTTCTGTTGGCGATCAGCTGATGAATGGCTCTGAAGCGCCGATCCGGGCTGGCAACTGTCTGCCGCTCAGAAATATTCCGGTTGGCACCACGGTTCACTGCGTCGAAATGCTGCCAGGCAAGGGGGCGCAAATGGCGAGAAGTGCCGGTGCCGGTGTGGTATTGATGGCGCGTGAAGGTGCCTACGCGCAGGTTCGCCTTCGTTCCGGTGAGGTTCGCCGCGTTCATGTCGAATGCCGCGCCACGATCGGTGAAGTCGGTAATGCAGAACACAGCTTGCGCAAGATCGGTAAGGCAGGCGCCATGCGTTGGCGGGGTGTTCGCCCGACGGTGCGCGGTGTTGTCATGAATCCGGTCGACCACCCGCATGGTGGTGGTGAGGGCAGAACGTCGGGTGGTCGTCATCCGGTGTCGCCGTGGGGTCAGAAAACCAAGGGCATGAAGACGCGCAGCAACAAGCGTACGACTTCAATGATCGTTTCACGCCGTGGTCGTGGTAAGAGAAAATAGGGGTAGCATATGACACGTTCATTGAAAAAGGGTCCTTTCTGCGACGCTCACCTGGTCAAAAAGGTGGAAGCTGCCCAGGAAACCAAGGACAAAAGACCGATCAGGACATGGTCACGCCGGTCCACGATTATGCCGGATTTCATTGGTCTGACCATTGCCGTACACAATGGCAAGCAGCATGTGCCTGTGTATATTTCTGAAAACATGGTTGGACACAAGCTCGGCGAATTTGCGCTGACCCGTGCATTCAAGGGTCACGCTGCCGACAAGAAGGCGAGAAGGTAGGAGAACGCAATGGCAATTATGGAAACTAAAGCTGCTCTCCGTGGTGTGCGTCTGTCAGCGCAGAAAGGTCGCCTTGTGGCCGATATGATCCGCGGCAAGAAGGTGGATCAGGCGCTTGATATTCTGACTTTTACCCCGAAAAAAGGTGCAGCGATCATCAAGAAGGTGCTGGAGTCCGCTATTGCGAATGCCGAGCACAATGATGGTGCGGATATTGATGAATTGAAAGTCGCTTCGATTTATGTCGAAAAGGGCCAGTTCCTCAAACGCTACAGCCCGCGTGCAAAAGGCCGTGGTGATCGTATAACCAAACAAACCTGTCACATTTATGTGACTGTCGGTAACTAAGGGGGCCACGATGGGACAAAAGATTCATCCAACCGGGTTTCGTCTTGCGGTAGCTCGCAACTGGTCATCACGCTGGTATGCCAATAACAGCAATTTTGCTGGCATGCTTAATGAAGACCTGCAGGCCCGCTCGTATCTGAAGAAAAAACTGAAAAATGCATCGGTAGGACACGTTGTGATTGAGCGTCCGGCCAAAAATGCCCGTTTCACGATTTACAGCTCACGTCCTGGCGTTGTGATTGGCAAAAAAGGCGAGGACATCGAGATTCTGAAAAATGAATTGACGAAGATCATGGGCGTGCCGGTGCATGTCAATATTGAGGAAATCCGCAAGCCGGAAACGCATGCGCAGTTGATTGCTGATTCCATCACGCAGCAACTGGAAAAGCGGATCATGTTTCGCCGCGCGATGCGCCGTGCAATGCAAAACGCCATGCGTTTAGGTGCGCTCGGTATCAAGATCATGTCTTCAGGCAGATTGAATGGTATCGAAATTGCGCGTACCGAATGGTATCGTGAAGGCCGTGTGCCATTGCATACCCTGCGTGCGGATATCGATTATGGTTTCAGCGAAGCCCTGACCACTTACGGCATTATTGGTGTGAAGGTCTGGGTATACAAAGGTGACCGTCTGGAAGGTGACGAAGCGCCTAAGGTGGAAGCCAGTGTTGAAGAAGACAAGAAACGCCGTGGAACGCGCCGTGATGATGGCGCCAAGCCGGCTGGCAAACAACGGGTAAGGAAAGTGGAAGGTGCATCTGCGCCGGGTGGCGTCAAACGTGTCCGCGCCAGGAGGGCTGACGCAGCGCCCGAATCCACACCAGTTGAAACGGCAGGAGAATAATTATGCTGCAGCCAAGACGCAGAAAATATAGAAAAGAACAGAACCTGAAAAAGCTGGACGCTTTTTTGAAAGAGCCGTATGGAAGCAGCGGAAATGGAACCTCCTTGACAAAAAGC
>JAAZED010000125.1 GCA_012512465.1 Oxalobacter sp.
GTGTACCACTTGATAGCTTCATCCCTGTCAGGCGTTACCCCCAGCCCCTTCTCATAGGCCAGCCCCACCACCGCCTGGGATGTCATGTCCCCGCGCTGCGCAGCCTGGCTGTACCATTTCATGCCTTCAGCATAATCCTGGATAACACCGCGCCCGGCAAAATACAGCGCGCCCAAAGCGGACATCGCCGGGACATAACCCTGCTGCGCAGACAGGCGGTACCACCCTGACGCGTTCGAATAATCCTTGCGCGACCCAAAGCCCTGCTCCGAACACCAGCCTGCATAGTACTGACCGACACGATTATTCTGCCGGGCAGCCTTGACGAAAAGTCTGCTTGCACGCGAAGGCTCCTTATCGACACCTTTGCCCTCCATCACCATCATCGCAAGGGCCAGTTGCGCATCCACGTCATTCTGCTCGGCAGCCAGGTCATACCATCCGGCAGCCTCGGCATAGTCCTGTTTGACACCCCTGCCTTCGTAAGCCATCAGCCCCAGGCTGTACTGCGCTCGCGCCACGCCCTTGTCTGCCGCTTTTTTGTACCACTTAGCCGCCATTTTCTCATTCGTTTTTGTGCCGATACCATTGGCATAAAAATATGCCAGCTCGGTCTGACCAGCGGCATCTCCTGCCTCAGCCGACTTCTTTATAAGAGCAAACGCCTTCGCGTGCTCGCCTTTCTCATAAGCCGCCAGGCCGTCTTCAAGATTGCCCGCCTTTGCCATACCGGCTGCCGCCATGCACAACAGCATCAGCGCGAAAAATACTCCCTGGTACAAGCGGGAAAAAGGCAATGCCGCCATCGTTGCAGGGGCACTCACATTCCGTTTCATCTGTCAGTCCTTTTCAGAAAAAATCATCAATAAGGGAAACGCTGATTAAAAGGTTTTGGGAGATGAAGTGCAAGGCGCACGGAGCACAGCAGCCAAGGCATATCTTAAGATAGACGAAGGTTGCGAGCACCGCGTAACGCAGCAATTCGCTCACAAAGCCTTTTAATCAGCGTTTCCCAAGCAGACACGTCACCCATCATCATATCACCCCCACCTCTTGCCACAAAGAAAGTTTTTATCTGTAAAAGCAAAAATGGCTGATACAATAGTTCCCATCATTGACACCCTGTTTTACGGAGAACCCATGTCATCATTCAAGGCGCGCGTCGAAAATTTCTGGAAGTGGTTTGCTGAAAACGAAACAACACTCACCCCCTACTTTGAAAACCCGCGCGAGACCGATCCCACGCCCACCCGCGAACGCATCTCCGAAGGTATCAACCGCGTCATCGAATACCTCCCCTTTGAGTTCGGCGGCAATTTTGAAATCAACTTTTCTGCCAACGGCAGGCGCGAACTGGCCTTTCTGACAACCTACCTGGCAAAAAACCTGCCGGAATCGCTGGCCCAGCGCTGGACCATCACACCACTCAAACCCGCCGCCGGACAGGGCTTTACCATCGGCATGTTTGACAAAACACTCGGTTTTGACGATGTACTGGTGAGCATGGAACCGGCAGGCAACGACCGTTTCTTCCTGCGCTTTTACAACGGGGTGCTCGATGAAATGGATGAAAACAATGCCTACTTCTTCTTTTTCATCCTCCTGGACGCCGCGCTGGGCGAAGCCATCAGCATCAGCCACATCGACGGTGTGGACAAGGCCGAAGCCGCAGAAGACGGTATGATTCCCCTCTCTGCGCTATCTGACGCCATTGCGGCCGAGTTGGCAAAAGAAGACAAAACGTTCAACACCAATCCCTGCGAATACTACGTAGGCTACAGCGGCACACCGGACGAGGATACCGATCCGTCAGAACTTCCGCTGCGCCATGACATCATTGCCGGCTTTACCTGCCAGCAGCGCCTCATGGACGAATACTACAGCGAAGACCACAGCGCATTTGAGCTGTATACCGA
>JAAZED010000008.1 GCA_012512465.1 Oxalobacter sp.
GCACAACCCTGTCGCATCCCGAAAAAAGCTCCCGGCATGCCTGGCCACCTCAAACCAGGCATGCCGGGAGGGCAAATCTCCCGTCAAGGGGAAGCCATACCCCCCGGGAGCGCACTTTACACCTGCACACTTCAGGGGTGCAGGCCAGGGCAGTGTGTGCGGTCTGCACTGGCCGAAAGGGTTACCGGCTGTGCCGTTCTTATGCTGATGCCAGCCCGGGTTTCCCGTTCGATACGGTTGTCGTCAGCCGTCATGTAGCCGCAGGCCCAGAGGGTGATGCCGGCCAGTGTCAGAAACCACGGACTCTTGTAAAAATCGGCGTTCATCGTTTTCCTTTGTCTTGTCAGCTGTGCTATACGCTGTATCTTTCGATCTGGTCCTGTGCTTTTTGCTCGGCGATGAAGCCAATGGATTCTTCCGTCATTTTGCGGACCAGTTCGTGCATGCCATAGCGGTCTCCTCTGATCGATGCGCGAATGATGTCGACGATCATGATGTCGCTGATATAGCGGCCGATGTGACTGGCGACTTCAAGCGCGGCCTCATCATTTCGGGAAATAGCGTTCCTCAGGTGCGTGGCATTGATCCGGGTGAGCCTTTTCAGGCGTTCTTCCGATTGGGCCTCTTCATTTTTGGGGTCAGCGGACTGCCGGGGGGGCGGCCCCCAGATGACCGGATCAGACCAGGCAGGTTTGTCGTATCGCATGTTGTCTCCATCAGGCCTTCAGCCTCGTTCGGTTCGTTTATGGCTATATATTAACCATAAACGAACCGTTAGTCAATTAGCTTGAGCCATAAATGGTTAATTCGTGGTAAAAAGGTTGTGAAAAAGAGACGCGAATACCTGGCAGCCGGAAGCTGCCGGCGAGAAAAGAGAGTCTGTCGCGGATGATGTTTAGGGGGTGATGCGGATGTCGAGTTCGACGGGGCAGTGGTCGCTGCCGGTAATGTCGGGGTGAATCGTGGCGGCGGTGACATCCTTCATCAGGCGGTCAGATACAACGAAGTAATCGATCCGCCACCCGACATTGTTGGCGCGGGCATTGCTGCGAAAGCTCCACCAGGTATAGGCATCGCGGGCATCGGGGTGCAGGGCACGGAAGGTGTCGGTAAAGCCCGCGGCAAGCAGTTCGGTCATTTTCGCGCGTTCTTCATCGGTGAAGCCGGCGTTTTTTCGGTTGGACTTCGGGTTTTTGAGGTCGATCTCTTCATGGGCAACATTAAGGTCGCCGCAGAGGATGACAGGCTTTTCCCTGTCCAGGCCCTGCAGGTAGCGGCGAAATTCATTTTCCCAGCGCATGCGGTAATCGAGCCGTGCAAGCCCCTGCTGTGAATTGGGGGTGTAGACATTTACGAGGTAAAAGGTGCCAAATTCCAGCGTGATTACCCTGCCTTCGTTATCGTGTTCGGCCATGCCGATGCCGTAGGTGGCGGCGAGGGGCTTTTTGCGGGTGAAGATGGCGGTGCCGGAGTAGCCTTTTGTTACCGCGCTGTTCCAGTACTCTTCATAGTCCGGCAGATCGATGATGGCCTGTCCCTGCTGCATCTTGGTTTCCTGCAGGCAGATGATGTCGGCATCGAGCCGGGCGACGGTATCAAGAAAGCCTTTGCCCAGTGCGGCGCGAAGGCCGTTTACATTCCAGGAGACGAGTTTCATGGGGATGATTTATTTTCCGGTGTGTTTTCGTGACAGGCCGGGTGAAGCGGTCTGCGGTGTCCTAAAATGCGACCGGCTTGTAGGTACTCTCAAATACATCCGGCTTGCAAAGCAGGTGTTCTCCTGGCGCGCTGGTGATAATGTAATCCCCCGGCGAAACCGGCAGCAGTCCTTCTTCCTCTGTTTCAATGGCGTATACCAGGGTGACCATGTCGCCGATGGCATATTCCCAGGCGGCATAAATAATCGAATCTTCCCTGACAGTGCCTTCCGGTGTAACCAGTATCTTGACCACTTCGGGGTGATCTCCTTCCTTGAACCACTGGACCGCATCAACGACGGTGGCTTCCCCTGCCTTTTGGTATTTCATTTGTTTTCCTTATGCTCCCTGAATTCATGACAGACATCCTGGCATCTGGCAGGAAAGGCGGCATTGCTTTCACACCGTCACCTGCAACATGCCTCTATTGTACCTGTGGACATCATGCAAGGCACCCTTTCTTTATCTTTCTGCCCAGGCAAGCCGGGTGGCGAGCAGGCCGAAGGCGGCAGCAAAGCTCCTGCGCATCCATTTCATGATGACGGGGCGATTGATGACGTTTTCACGCATGAGCCCCGCAAAGACGCCGTATACGATGAATACCACCTGTGTCATGAGCATGAAGGTGACAGAGAGGATGGTCATGGTCACGAGCGGCGTGGTGTCTTTGGGATCGATGAACTGCGGCAAAAAGGCCAGAAAGAAGATCGACAGCTTGGGATTCAGGGTGTTGACCAGGATGGCGTCGCGGATGATTTTCAGGCCGGATGTCTTTTTCTGTGCTGTTGTTTCGAGAGCGAGGGTGCCTTTTTCACGAAGAAACTGCCATGCCATGTAGAGCAGGTACACGATACCGGCGTACTTGATCACGTTAAAGACAACGGCGCTGGCGTGCAGAATGGCTGTCAGCCCGAAAAGGACGGCCACCAGGTGGGGGATGATACCGAGGGTGCAGCCGATGGCGGCATAGGTATGCCGGCCTTGGGGCCGCGCGACAGTCCTGCGCCAAGGGTATAAATGACACCGCCGCCGGGGGTGATCACGATGATGAAGGCGGTGATGAGGAATTCGATTGACATGGGATGTGTGCAGGTGTGTTTGCTGAAGGTGTCAGTGTAGCGGGTTTTGAGATTATGTAGAGAGTTGGAGTTGACTTTGAAAAAAGACAATAATGTTCTCTGCAAAATTGAAGTTGCATATGAGAGAATTTTATCGGGCGC
>JAAZED010000126.1 GCA_012512465.1 Oxalobacter sp.
GTCCAGAGTGAATTAAGATGATTTTTGGCAAAAAAAGATCGTTGCTTCCCTGTGGCAAACAGGAACGACAATTAACATTCACAAGTGTATAATTTCTTCGCAGTGAGAAGCCTTTTCGCAACGGTGTTCTGTTTGCCATAACACCAGCGTCCTGCAAAGTGACAAGACAGGATCAGGCGGATGTACGGGTTGTTGTTTATGCTTTTTGCCGGGATGTTTTCATACGCCTGGTGACGGGTTTGTTTTCCATTCGTTTTTTGCTGACTGTTTCCGGTTTGAGACGATATGCGATATAGCCGGGAAACTGGCAGAAACAGGAAAGATCAGGTGACATCAATGAAGCAGGATTACGGAAAAAATACCTACCTGTTTGCAGGAAACGCCCCCTACGTCGAGGAGCTTTACGAAGCCTACCTTGACAACCCGGGCTCTGTTCCTGAGAACTGGCGCAATTATTTCAATTCCATGCAGAATGTCCCCGCTGTTGATGGCAGCGGTCGTTCGGATGTGAGGCATAGTCCTATTATCACCGCGTTTTCCGAACGGGCCAGGCAGCCCTATCGCGCGCTGCAGCCTTCCACCAGCGCCGAGCTGGAAAGAAAGCGGATTGCTGCGCAGCAGATGACGGCTGCCTATCGTTTTCAGGGATCGCTCTGGGCAAATCTTGATCCGCTTCAGCGGCGTGAGCGGCCCCATATCCCCGAGCTGGACCCGGCGTTTTACGGATTTACGGATGCCGATATGGATCTGGCATTCAATATCAGCAATACCTATTTTGGCCCGGAAACGGCATCGCTTCGCAATCTGTTGCAGATGCTGAGAAATACCTACTGCCGGACGATCGGTGCCGAATTCATGTACATCAGTGATCCTGCACAGAAACGCTGGATGCAGGAAAGGCTGGAATCTATTCAGGCCACACCGGATTTTTCTCCCAGGAAGAAACGCCGCATTTTAGAGCGCCTGACTTCTGCAGAAGGCATGGAACGCTACCTGCATACCCGTTACGTCGGGCAGCGCCGTTTTTCACTCGAAGGCAGCGAGAGCTTCATCGTTGCACTGGATGAAGCGATTCAGCGCGCCGGTGAGCGGGGTATCCAGGAGATCGTACTGGGTATGGCCCATCGTGGTCGCCTGAATGTACTGGTCAATATCATGGGCAAGATGCCCAATGATCTCTTTGCCGAATTCGAGGGGACGCAGGAGGTGGATGTGCGTTCCGGTGACGTGAAGTATCACCAGGGCTTTGTGCGTGATATTTCCACACCGGGCGGCCCGGTTCATCTTTCCCTGGCTTTCAATCCCTCCCATCTTGAGATTGTCAATCCGGTGGTGGAAGGGTCTGCCAAGGCACGCATGAAGCATCGCAATGACGAGGATGGCTCACAGGTTCTGCCGATTCTCGTTCATGGGGATGCTTCGTTTGTCGGTCAGGGTGTAGTGATGGAAACGCTGAATCTGGCCCAGACAAGAGGGTACAGCACCGGGGGCACGCTGCATATTGTGATTAACAACCAGATCGGTTTTACGACGTCTGACCCGCGAGATTCCCGTTCGACACTGTACTGTACGGATGTGGTGAAAATGATTGAGGCGCCGGTACTCCATGTCAATGGCGATGATCCGGAAGGGGTGGCGCTTGCCATGCAGATTGCGCTCGATTTCCGTATGGAATTCAGGAAAGATGTCGTCGTTGATGTGGTGTGCTACAGAAAGCTTGGCCATAACGAGCAGGATACGCCTTCCATGACACAGCCGCTGATGTACAAGAAAGTGGAAAACCATCCCGGGGTGCGGCATATTTACGTGGAAAAACTCATCTCGCAGGGGGTGACAACAGAAGCGGTTGCCAGCGGTATGATGGCGGAATACAAGAACCGGATGGATGCCGGTGAGCCGGTGATTGATCCGGTTTTTTCCAATGCGATGAGCAAATCAGGCTCGGAATGGCATCCTTATCTCCAGACAACAGGAAAGACACGGGTTGATACGGCGCTGCCGGCGGAAGAACTGAAACGGCTGGCAGAGCGTATTACCACGGTGCCGAAAGATTTCAAGGTGCACCCGCTGGTGGAAAGGGTGCTTCATGACCGCCTGGCGATGGGGCGGGGCGAGGAAATGGTTGACTGGGGAATGGGTGAGCATCTGGCTTTTGCCTCGCTGTTGGCTGCCGGCTTTCCTGTCAGGCTCTCGGGCCAGGATTCAGGGCGGGGGACTTTTGTGCACCGTCACGCCGTGCTCCATGACCAGAACCGGGAACGCTGGGATGCCGGTACCTATATCCCGTTACAGCATGTTTCAGACGATCAGGCCGATTTTACGGTGATTGATTCCGTCCTCTCGGAAGAAGCCGTTTTGGGGTTTGAATACGGCTACTCGACAGCGGCACCCAATACACTCACGATATGGGAAGCGCAGTTTGGTGATTTTGCCAACGGGGCGCAGGTGGTGATTGACCAGTTCATCACGTCCGGTGAGGCCAAGTGGGGCAGGTCTTCCGGTCTTGTGATGATGCTGCCGCATGGCTATGAAGGGCAGGGGCCTGAGCATTCTTCTGCCCGGCTGGAGCGTTATCTGCAGCTGTGTGCCGAGGATAATATCCAGGTGGTGCAGCCTTCCTGCGCGTCACAGATATTCCATGTATTGCGCAGGCAGATGCTCCGGATGTACAGAAAGCCGCTGATTATCATGACGCCAAAGTCTCTCTTGCGTAACAAGGATGCCTCATCCCATATTGATGAACTGGCAAAGGGTGAGTTTCGCCCGTTGATTGGTGAGGTGGACAGCAACGTCAAGAGAAATACGGTTGAGCGTGTGCTGGTCTGTTCGGGCAAGGTGTATTACGACCTGGTCAATGAACGTCAAAAACGTGAAAAATGGGATACGGCCATTATTCGCATGGAGGAACTCTATCCTTTCCCGCACGAGTTGTTTGCGCGGGCCATAAAGGGGTTTTCAAGCTGTACAGAGGTGATGTGGGTTCAGGAC
>JAAZED010000127.1 GCA_012512465.1 Oxalobacter sp.
CCCCAACAGGACCAGCATCATCGTAATAATCCAGAAACGCACGACAACCTGCGTTTCCTTCCATCCTTTTTGTTCAAAATGATGGTGCAGCGGCGCCATCAGGAAAATCCGCCGCCCCACACCGTATTTCCTCTTCGTATACTTGAAAAATACGACCTGCATCATCACGGAAATCGTCTCGGCAACAAAAATTCCACCCATGATGCAAAGTACAATCTCCTGCCGCACAATAACGGCGATTGTGCCCAGGGCACCACCCAGTGCCAGCGCACCGACATCCCCCATGAACATCTGTGCCGGATAGGCGTTGAACCAGAGAAAAGCCAACCCGGCTCCTGCCATGGCACCACAGAAAATCAGCAGCTCACCTGCCCCCGGAATAAACGGGATAAACAGATAATGCGCATAGGTAAAATTACCTGTCAGATAAGCAAAAACCCCCAAAGCCGTGCCTACCATGATGGTCGGCATAATAGCCAGGCCGTCGAGCCCGTCTGTCAGATTGACCGCATTACTTGTGCCGACAATGACAAAATAGGTGAGAGCAATAAATCCCCACACGCCAAGCGGATAGCTGATCGTCTTGAAAAAAGGCACGATCAGGTCAGCCTTGGCCGGCAAATCGGCATCCAGCCCTGAGCGAATCCATTCCACGAACAGATTCCAGACTTCCGCATTGCTTTCGCCCGACACACAGAACGCCAGGTAAACGGCCGCGAAAATACCAATCAGGGATTGCCAGAAATATTTCTCCCTGGATGACATCCCCTTGGGATTTTTATGGACGACCTTGCGATAGTCATCAACCCACCCGATGGCACCATATCCCAGCGTGACAATGAGTACGACCCAGATGAAGCGGTTGGAAAGATCACACCACAACAAAGTTGAGATACCAATACCAATCAGGATGAGCAGGCCACCCATGGTGGGTGTACCCGATTTGGCAAGATGCGTCTGCGGCCCGTCCTGCCTGACAGCCTGTCCCACCTTGAGGCGGGTCAGAAGCCGGATGACCCAGGGCCCTGCAATAAGCCCGATGGTCAGCGCCGTGAGCGACGCGAATACCGCACGGAAAGTGATGTATCCGAACATCCTCATCCAGCTGATATCCTGCTGAAATTGTTGTGCCAGCCAATGCAGCATCCGTAATCCCTTATTCTCTCTCTACCAGATTATTCACCACACGCTCCATCTTCATGAAACGGGACCCTTTGACCAGTATCGTTGCAGAAGGCAGCGCCACTTCCCTGAGACTTGCCGTCAGGAGAACCACATCTTCAAAATATCGTGCCTTGTCACCATAGGCGCGTGCCGCATGACGGACCTGCTCGCCCAGCACGAAAAAGTGATCAATCCCTTTTTCCCGGGCATAAGCGCCGATCTCTTCATGAAAGCGCGACCCTTCGTTACCAACTTCCCCCATGTCACCAAGCACCAGTACCCGCGGGGAATCCATCTGCGCGAGTACATCAATCGCGGCAAGAACCGAATCCGGATTGGCATTGTAGGTATCATCAATCAGCCTGGCACCATTTGCCGCCACCTTCTTCTGGAGCCGCCCATTCACCGGCAGGAAAGATTCCAGCCCCTTACCAATCACCTCAGCTTCAATGCCTATCGCATGGCAGCATGCCGCAGCGGCCAGCGCATTGTGCGCGTTGTGCTGGCCGATAACAGCCAGTTGCACAGAAACCGCCGTCCCTCCAATATGGATATCCAGCCTGCTGCTGCCTGAATCGTATTGCCCTTTGACAGACGCGCCTTCGTCAAAACCAAAGGTCAGGATTTTTCGCATCCCGGTTTCTTTTGCATATCCTTCCCACAACCCGGAAAACGCATCGCCGGCCGGAAATACAGCAACACCATCAGGCGGCAAGGCCCGTATCACGCTGCCATTTTCCTTGGCACCCGCCTCAACATTGACCATAAACTCCTGGTGTTCGCGCTGGGCATTATTCACCAGCCCGACTGTCGGCTCTGCAATCGCTGCCAGATAAGCAATCTCACCCGGATGATTCATCCCCAGCTCGATCACCGCTGCCCGGTGAGAATCATCCAGCCGGAAAAGCGTCTGCGGCACCCCGATGTCATTATTCAGGTTGCCGGCTGTTGCCAGAAAACCAGGCGAAATAAAACTGGAGGTAAAGCTCATGCAAAAGAGTCAACGCGTATCCTCTTTGCTCGTAACCTTGGTGGTTACATTCGTCTCATTCCTGGTA
>JAAZED010000128.1 GCA_012512465.1 Oxalobacter sp.
CCACGTATTGAGCCGCCGTTTCTTTTGCCTGGCTCTGCCCTGCCGCACAGGCAAGTACCGAAACGAAAAGGAACGTCATGACAAAGGCGGAAAATTGGCGTAATGTTTTCATTGGTTTCCTCTCAAAATGATGTTGGAAATAGGGTATTTGTTATTGAAGCAGCGTTCAAGCCTAGTGCCTCGATAGCAGTTTGCCGATGACGATGCCCAGGCCCAGTGCGGCTGTCAGGCAGGCTAGCGGTTTTTCTTCGATGCGGCCTTTGGCTTCCCGCATTTGCTGGTTGGCATAGTGTTTGGCCCGCAGCATTTCATACCGCAGCTTCAGCTTGCATAAATTCAGGTCTTTCATGTTTTTTCCTTTTTCAGTTTTCAGCTTTTCCCGTATTAATGACGCCGGGTTAACGCTTCGATAAGGCGGATGGCATTATCTGACTTCTGGTTTTCTACCGCGACTTCATTAAACACAATCCTGTTGCAAAAGCCCAGACTGATGAGCCTGTCTTCATTTTGAAGCGGAACAAAAGCAGAAAACAGGGTTTCATCCATCACCATGTTAGGCAGATAGCAGGGCTTATGATTCATTGTGGTTTGCACTGATATTTGACGGGGATTAAGCAATGTTCATTTGCTGAGTAACCAGGAAAGGAAAGCTGGTTTTCAAGCTTTCCTTCTGGTCAATCATCAGCCTGTCACATCGTGGAACGGAGCTGCTGGGCTGTTTGCAGATGTGATCCAATCAGCGTACGGAGATTGGTAATATAGTTGCGCAGATCAATGTTGTCGGCCGTTTTCAGTAGGCGACTGTCGATCAGCTGCAGTGCCTGCTGATGCTGGTTGATCTGCTGGTCAAGGAATGCCTGGTCAAAGGCTGCACCGTCCATTTTATTGATACGGCGCATGGCGGCAGTATTTTCTTCTCGCATGTCGCGGCGAACGGCAGGCGTCTCTACCTTGATACGGTTTTTGCTCCTGATGTCATTAAGCTGTTTTTCCGCATTGTTGTGGTCGGTCATGATCTGTTGTGCATACTGCTGTACAGACGGGTTCATGGATTTTTTTGCAGCCATTTTTGCGGTTTTCATTTCGCCGTTGTTGATGCCCTGTAATGCCGAAACGACTTCACCATCGGCAATCGATTGGGTCATGGTGGTTTCGGGATGGACGTTTTGCGGTACGGTATCAGCGAAAGCGTTGGCTGCAAAAGCAGATAAAATGGCGCAGGTAAGCGCGTTAAGCGGTTTTTTCATGGTGTTCTCCTGTATCTGTGAAGTGAATCAACCAGCATAGAGGTATCATTTCAGGGTTTGGTTCCTGTGATTTGAGGCAGATCAGCCTTTTTCGCCAGTGCTGATGAGAAGACGCATTAGTGAAGAATTGGCGGTGACGGGGGTTCCTGGTAACCGGGAGGGTCTTTCGGATAATTGCCTTTGCTGGCAAGGAGGCTGACATAATCAGCCCACCACCGGGCAAGCAGATCCTGCCAGTCATGGTTTTTCTCAGCCCTTTTCCGGGCAGCACTTCCCATGCTCATGATGCCCTTCTCATAAGCAAGTGCAATACCTTCTGCCAGTTTTTGCGGACAGATGGCATCCACGCATATCCCGTTGTGTTCATCCACAAATTCTTTAAAACTGCCGGAGTCGAATCCGACGACAGGAAGACCGCATGACATGGCCTCCAGAATGGACAGCGGATAATTCTGATGCAGTTCCGGGTGGATAAGCACGTCACAACTGGCAATCAGTGTGGCCAGCATTTCAGGGGGATGCGTCTGCTGGTGAAAGTAAAAATACGACACCCTGTCATTGTTGATATTTTTCGGGTTGCTGCCGATGACCAGCAGGTGATATCTGTCATCCAGGCGTTGCATGGCTTCAAAAAGAACTTCCCTGTTTTTATGCCCGGGCGTATATTCGACATAAGCCAAAAGGCGTGTTTTCTCCTTTAACCCCAACCGGTCGCGCATCGCGCAATCCATGGTGTCGGGGTGAAAAACCGCGGTATCGATACCCGGTGGAAGATACCTGATCTGTTTTAAACCGTATTCATGGAATTTTTCCAGCAGGCTCATGCTGGAAGCAAAAACCAGGTCAAAGTGGCTGTAAAGCTGGATCAGTTTTCGGATCGCCTGTTTTTCACTGCCCAGGCGCCATGGGGTGATATAGGCAGGATGAAAGTGACAGAAAGCGCCGATCAGGATATTACTCTCCTGCCTGATGTTGACGGCTGCGCGCGCAAACTGGAAAGGATCGCTGACTTCAATGCAATCGGGATGCATGCTTTTTATCAGGAATTCGATGGATTTTCGGGAGCGGCTCAGTCGAAATCCGGGAAAGAAGGGAATACGAATGCTCGGAATTCTCACCATTTTCCCGTTTTCACAGGGCGATGTGAATCCCGGGACGACAAGGGTATGCCGGACATGGGAGAATCCGGAAAGCCATTTGGATTTTGCCGTAAAATAAGAGCGGATTTTCCGGCATTCCGGCACATAACACTGCGAAATATCGATCAGGTGCATGATTCCTTTTGTTCTGTCAGCCGACTCAGGATTTACTCCGTTTTTTGCAGAAAACGGCAAAGTGGAAAGTTATTATGTCGTGAGATATCCTGTATGAATTGATGTGAAACAAAAGGATTTGGTTTGAAGATTTTGAGGGGGATTACAAAAAACGGGCTGGCATCGCTGCTTTAGGGGTTTCAGGCGGGAAAATAAAATCCGGAAGACACGATCCAAAAAATGTGATATAACTAATATAGTTGGTAACAAATAAGTTTTCCGGTCATTCTTTCCATCACAAGTGTCTTTTGTGATTCGCTTCTTCCACATTCCCCTCCTTATGACGCAATGTCTACCGGGCTTTGGCTTATGCGCTGAAATGCCACGTGTACCGGATTTTTCCCTTATCAGGTTTACCCTATTACCCTATCCCCCATAATTTTTTTGACACCGCTTGTTTGATTTGCCATGGATTCCTGAATATTCGCTTTTTGAAGTGTCACAACAGACGTTAAAATCGATGAGACGAAAAAAGTGGTAAAAGGATGGTGGAGATAAAAATAAAGATGTGTC
>JAAZED010000129.1 GCA_012512465.1 Oxalobacter sp.
TGGGACTTTCCATGCACTGGCTCATGTATGGTGACAACGGGCACAAAAATTACGAAGAAGGCCTGGTTATTGAGCGTTTCACCGCTCATGCCCTTAAGCCGGATGAATTCATGAAAACCATCATCAATCCGCGTGCCGCCTTTTCCATGGAAACCCATCACGGCTGTTTTATCGGCCGTCACGCGGCAGTCAATGAAAAAGGAAACAAGGTAAGAACCCGCTCAAATGAGCTGGCAGCATCGGTTATCCGGGTCAACCATTACTGGGGCAAATCGTGGGAAGAATATGAAATAAAGCGGATCAAGGGACGTACCGGCAGCCGTGGCGCCATGCTGCCGGCTGACGACTCCATGTTCTCCAGGCGCAACCGTAATGAAGTGCAGGATACTGTCCTGGAAAAATATGTCCCGCTCGTCAAGGCCAATATCATCAAAACCCGTGAAGACTATCTCGCACGGGAAAAACCGGACACGCCTGTGTCATCACCTGGCAGAATATCCCCATGAAAATTCTGGTAACAGGCTCAGCCGGTTTTATCGGCGCGGCATTAACCCTTCGCCTCCTGGCGCGCGGCGATACTGTCATCGGTCTGGACAACCACAACGATTACTATGACCCGGCATTAAAAGAAGCACGGCTTGCGCAATTTGCTGCACACCCCGGCTATACGCACATCCGTATGGATCTGGCAGATCGCGCCGGCATGGAGAGTGTATTTGCCCGTCACAAGCCTGAGCGGGTTGCCCATCTGGCTGCCCAGGCGGGGGTACGCTACTCCATTGAAAACCCGCTGGCTTATATTGACAGCAATATTGTCGGCTTTGCCCATATTCTCGAAGGCTGCCGTCACCATGGCGTCAATCACCTGGTATATGCCAGTAGTTCAAGCGTGTATGGCGCAAACACCACCATGCCGTTTTCCGTACACGACAACGTGGACCATCCACTCAGCTTTTACGCCGCCACCAAAAAAGCCAATGAACTGATGGCCCATTCATACAGTCATTTGTATCAATTGCCGACAACGGGCCTGCGATTTTTCACTGTGTACGGTCCCTGGGGTCGGCCGGATATGGCACCCTTCCAGTTTGTCAGCGCCATCCTCGAAAACAAGCCGCTCAAGGTTTTCAACTATGGAAATCACCGCCGGGATTTCACGTATATTGACGACATTGTTGAAGGGGTGATCCGTGTTCTTGATCGTCCTGCAGAAATCAATCCGGCATGGAAAGGCGATCATCCGGACCCGGCCTCCAGCACCGCGCCCTGGCGTGTCTACAACATCGGCAACAGCCAGCCTGTCCAGCTCATGGATTACATCGCCGCCTTTGAGAAAGCACTGGGAAAAACGGCGGAAAAAGAAATGCTGCCCCTGCAGCCCGGCGACATGCCGGATACCTACGCCGATGTATCGGACCTGAAACAGGAATTTGACTACAAACCCGATACCCCGGTAAACGAAGGCGTTCGCTGCTTTGTGGAGTGGTATCGCCAGTATTACAACCGCTGACACGGTGGAAATCGCCCTGCTGTTTTTTGCTGCTTTTGGCGCCAGCCTGCTTGGCGGCATGCTGGGCATGGCTGGCGGTATCTTCATCGTACCGATTCTTACCCTCCTTTTCGGTATCAATATCCATACGGCAATTGGAATAAGCCTTGTTTCCGTGATTGCCTGCTCGTGCAGCAGTGCCGTCACCTTTCTGAAAAATCACCTGACCAACATCCGCCTGGCCATCGTGCTTGAAACCGCATCAACACTTGGCGCCCTGACTGGTGTGTTTTTAATCGGTCTTGTTTCGACCGCATTTCTGTATGGGTTGTTTGCTTTCATCCTGCTGCTTTCTGCAAAACAAATGCTGACACCCCGGCAGGAAATAAAAACAGGAGAAAACATCCGGGCAAAAAGCTGGGCAACCGCTCTCACCCTGCATTCAAGTTACCCGGATCAGGCATCGGGAAAAGAAATCGCGTACCAGGTAGGAAATGTCCCTTTCGGCCTGGTTCTGATGTATGGCGCCGGCCTCATTTCCGCGCTGCTGGGCATTGGCTCAGGTGTGCTGAAAATCCCGGCAATGGATACCGCTTTGCGCCTTCCCATCAAGGTATCGTCTGCCACATCCAATTTCATGATTGGCGTTACTGCGACAGCAAGCGCAAGCGCTTATTTCATGCGGGGAAATATCGATATCCAGGCGGCAGGCCCTGTCGCACTCGGTTCTGTGATAGGCGCACTTGCGGGTGCCCGTCTCTTGATCTGGTTTCCATCAGACAAACTGCGGGTTGTCTTCGTGATAATCCTTGTGGCATTAGCCAGCCAGATGTTTTTCACCGCATTAGGCATTGATCTCTTTAACTGGAGGTAATGTGGAGCTCCCGGCAAAAGGCACTGGACACCTCTATCATCGCATCACACGCCTGTTCCTGTATGGCACATGGCTGGGGTCAATCCTGATTGCTACAGGTATCCTGCTTACCATCATAGCGCCGGTTTATCCGGCTAATCTTCCATTACTGACCAGCAGCAATGTGACAAAGCTCGGCATTGCCGTTTTTATTCTGATGCCCATCATCCGGGTATTACTCATGCTCTGGACCTTTTTACGCCAACGAGATCCTGTCTATACCGCTATTTCAGCCACCGTATTGATGATCATCCTCGTCAGCGTTTTCATGCGTTAACACAAGGTGGAAATGTGCCTGTGCCGGAACTTATTGCGAACGTTTTATCATAAAAAAGCTGATAACTTCAAAAAGTTAGCAGCTTTTTAATATCTGGTTGCGGGGGGACGCACCGTACGGTATAGACAAGAAATTTATATTGCAGATTTGCCGCAAAAAAGAAAGAAAAAACTCTAAAAAGGGATATCTTCATTCATATCACTTAAATTAGGCGCTTTCGTCTTCGAGGGAGGCCTTGAATAAAGTGTAAATTTTGATACATTTTGCTCAATCCACGCCCAGGCAGAATCGCTCAATCTTATCCCATCGTATCGCTCATTGTCATAAGGATAGAAAACATCCTCAGCGTTAGTAAAGCCTTTGGCTCTTAGCCCACGTAATGCAAGATTAAAGGCTAATTGATTTAGGCCGGCTTTTTCTGATGCATTTCTGACTGAGTTAAGCAACGCAGGAGATTCACCATCCGGAGATTCATTTCCTAAAAGCGCAAGAACCG
Source organism: Oxalobacter sp. (assembly GCA_012512465.1). Classification (GTDB taxonomy): domain Bacteria; phylum Pseudomonadota; class Gammaproteobacteria; order Burkholderiales; family Burkholderiaceae_D; genus Oxalobacter; species Oxalobacter vibrioformis. The sequence goes on from JAAZED010000129.1 coordinate 3,176, forward strand.
TTAATTCATGCTGAGACAA
>JAAZED010000130.1 GCA_012512465.1 Oxalobacter sp.
CCGGTATTGTCCGCCTTTGCCGCGGCATCCTCGGTGCCGTGCGTGGATGCGGTGCGGCTTGCCCCGCCGGCAGTATTGGCCGAACCGGTTTTTTCCGCGGTTTCAGCTGTTTTGTTTTCTGTCGAATGCTTTTTTGTGACCTGCTGCTCAGTGCGTTTTTCCGTTTTCTGGACGGCAGGAGCGGCACCTGCCAGGCTTGCACCAACGCCGGAAGTTTGTCCTTCTTCTGATGATGACGCATCAGACAGCAGGATACCCATCATTGGGGGGGTAATGGCAGGGGAAGAGGGTGCGTTTGCCATCAGCATCCAGGCCACCAGCAGCGCATGTGTACCGAGTACGCCAGCCAGCACCGGCCAGGAAAGGCGGGTGCGAAAGCGCCTGTCATCAGAATAAAGCGGTGAAACCGGCATCCTTGCTCCCGCGCCCTGTGTTTATCAGTGTTTGTGCTCGCCAATCAGGTAAAGTGAATCCTTGACCTTCTGGTTGGCGGCATGCCAACGTATGACGGCAAACATTGTGGCCGCAACAAAAAGGCCGAAAATCACGATGATGGTATGAATATTCAGGTCCAGCATGATCATGAAGCCGTACATCATCAGCATCGTCACGATCGACAGGTTTTCATTGAAATTCTGAACCGCGATCGAGTGGCCTGCGGAAAGCAGCACATGGCCGCGATGCTGGAGCAGGGCGTTCATCGGCACCACAAAGAAACCTGCCAGAAGGCCAATCAGTATCAGGAGCGGATAAGCCACCCAGATCGACGTGACCAGTGTCATGATCATCACGATAAAGCCCATGGCCATACCCAGCCACATCACATTCAGGGATTTTTTCAGCGGTATCAGACGGGCAGCGCCAATGGCGCCGGCAATCACGCCGAATGCAAATATGCCCTGTAAAAAGGCGGCCTTGTCCAGTGTGAGCCCCAGCGCATCACCCGCCCATTTGAGCACGATAAACTGCAGGGTGGCCCCGGCGCCCCAGAAAAGCGTGGTCACAGCCAGTGAAATCTGCCCCAGCTTGTCTTTCCAGAGAGTCGTGAAGCTGTGGTAAAAGCCCTTGAAGAGCAAAATGGGGTTGCGTGGCTGCTTCTCATAGCGCGCGCCCGTATCGGGTATGCGCAGGTTGAATGCCGCCGCAAGCCCATAGATAAACATGACGATCATCAGTGCAGCCGTTGAGCGCAATTCCAGGAAGGGGAAGGCGTGTTCCAAAAGCCAGGTCGACACCGTGAAATTGATCAGGATGCCGCCCAATACCGTACCCAGAATGATCGAGGTTACCGTCATGCCCTCAAGCCAGCCGTTTGCCATGACGAGTTTTTCAGGCGGAATAAACTCCGTGATAATGCCGTACTTTGCCGGGGAATAGGCTGCCGCGCCAAAACCCACCACGCAGTATGCCAGGAGGGGATGCACACCAATAAAAAAGAGCGAGCAGCCGAAAATTTTGATGGCGTTCGTGATGAACATCACCCGTCCCTTGGGCATCGAATCGGCAAAAGCGCCGACAAAGGCAGCAAGGCCGACATAGGAAAGAACGAAGAGCTGCCGGAGCATCGGCGTCATCCAGTCGGGCGCATGGATCTCGGCTAACATTGATATGGCGACAAGCAGCAGGGTATTGTCAGCGAGCGAAGAAAAAAACTCCGCCGCCATGATGTTATAAAAACCGGGCCTCATGGATTTTCTGGATTGGTATTAAGAAGTCTGCCTGAAGTTATAACACGAAAGTTGTGCAAATCCGAATTTTTCCCCGGGGAAATAGATGAGATTTATTTCATATGCTGGAGTAAAATGGCATCTTGTTGCTCACCAAAAGCAGGGCGTACTTACTGTTAAAAGCCGGAAAATCATGTCCAGACCACTCATTGCTTACATTGATATAGCTGCCATGCAGCACAATCTTTCCGTTGTCCGCAAAGAGGCACCCCGTTCCAGTATCTGGGCCGTGGTCAAGGCCAACGGATACGGCCACGGACTGGAGCGGTGCGCGAGGGCTTTTATCGAGGCGGATGGCTATGCCTTAACCGAAATCGAAGCGGCTGTGCACCTGCGTGACCTGGGCTACAAAAAGCCGATTTTGTTGCTGGAAGGCTTTTTCAGCGAGCATGAACTGCCCGTCATCGCCCACTACGATCTCGAATTTGCCGTTCACTCCGAAGAACAGATTGCCATGCTGGAGTCCAAGGTGGGGGCGCCACGCCTGAAAGTCCATCTCAAGATGAATACGGGCATGAATCGTCTCGGCTTCAAGCCGGATCAGTACCGCACCGCCTATGATCGCTTGAAGGCGTTGCAGTCGGTACAATCCATTTCGCTCATGACACACATGGCAAACGCCGAGATCGCCGCACATCCGCAACTGGCGGTTGCCGAACAGATGCGCCGCTTTGAAG
>JAAZED010000131.1 GCA_012512465.1 Oxalobacter sp.
GGCACATACAACAGCTTGCAATGTCTTCCCGTCAAAATGCCCTTCAGGCCCCGCTGAACTACCCTCTTTTCTCCCGGAATATTCAACAGAAAAATGCAATAATCCGGCATTGTGATTACAATGACGAAATAATGTATTTTTCTGAAAGCCCGGATTTCTTCTCGGCACAAACAGCGATTTCCTGAGGCCGCCGCACTGTACGGCATCTCACATACCTTATCAATTTTGCATAGAGATACGAGAAAGCGAGCAGACATCATGCAGTGTTTTGTTATCAATCTTCCGAAAGACACTGACAGAAAGCAATCCATTTCCGAAGAACTGCAAAAAGCCGGCATTGAATTTTCCATCATTGAGGCTGTCAATGGCGCAGAGCTTGTGCAAATGGCACCCTTACGGATTTTTACAATGAAGAGAAAGCCATTCGGGAGCGCTACCGCAAAATGACCGCAGGGGAAATCGGCTGCGCACTGAGCCACATGAAGATTTATCAGAAAATGCAGGATGAAAATATTTCACACGCCCTGGTAATGGAAGATGATATTTATATTCAGGCGGACCAGTTTCGTGAACTCATAGAAAAAGTTGAGCAATTATTTGATGAAAATACACCAACCGTTGCGCTGTTCAGCCACATCAAACGCTATGTCAACACAAAGGAAAGCCAACCGCTGAATGAAACCCATGTGCTACATGACTATTATCGCGGGGGTTCGGCCTATTGTTATCTCATTACAAAAAGTGCCGCAAAAAAAATGCTGGATTCGCTTTTCCCTCTCTATACCATCATCGACAAATGGGAGCTTTACCAGGACTTTATCAACGTTAAAGCCGTTATTCCTTACTGTGCCTATGTCAAGGCACAGTTTCCCTCTTCCATCAACGCGATTGGAGGAAGAGACGAGCATATCCGGAAAAACAAGATAAGAAACGTTTCATATTACCTGAAACATTACATGGATATGTTTTCAAATCTCTTCAAGCGACTTTCGATGGACATCCGAAAGCAGCCCGGCCCCCAGCAAAAAAAATAAGATCTCAACCGGTTCCGCTCTGAAAAAGCAGGCTGATACCTTATCCTTTTGGCCCCTTGGATTGCACATTTTTCGGCACATTTTTCATATGGATTTTCCATAGATACCCAGGCAGGGTATCGCCGTATGAAATCGCTTTTCTGGGCAGCTCAAAGGGGCTTCTCGCATAATTGGCCGCCCCCCTGATACAGGTTAAGCCGGTCTTGTATCCAGCCTCAGCCACCATGTCAGCCACCTGCTGGTTATAGTAGCCAAAAGGATAGCAAAAATCGGGCATGTCCTCTCCCAGCAAATCTTCCAGCTTTGCCTTGCTCCCGAAGATTTCTTCCCGCGCGACTTCTGGCGGGCATTCTGAAAGACGGACATGATTGATTGTATGTGAGCCAAAACTGACGCCTTCTTTGCGAAGCGCCCGAATTGCCGCAATATCCATCAACGGAGCCTCATCAGGCACATCATCCATCCATCGGGTTGTTCCTCCCAGCATCCCGGCTACCAGAAACATCGTTACCGGATACTGGTATTTTTTCAGAATCGGCCAGGCATACTCGCGGAAATTGTCACAGCCATCATCGAATGTCAGGACCACCGGGTTTTCAGGAATCGGCTGTCCTTCATACAAACCGGCATAAGCCTGGGCCAGGCTGATAACAGTGTACCCGCGCCAGTGCAGCCAGGCCATCTGCCGCTCGAAGCGGCCAACATCACAATACACGGCGCGATGTTTTCTGGGATTATTGAAGCGTCCGACCTGATGGTACATCAGGATCGAAATGGGGGGTGTTAAAGGCGGTCTGTGCATAGCGTGTAAACAATACTCAAAAAACGGTCTGTCCTGTTCCCTGAATAACAGGTTTTCGTGTCTCTATTGTAGTCCCTACCGATTCGATTGAAAGTGAAAAATCCCGGCTTTCAAAACCCTGGTTTAATCGCAGATCACATACAAAGAGAAATCGCCGTTATCGTTTTGTGGCTTTCAGTCTTTTTTTAAAACCCACTCCCAAAATCCGGTAATACCGGTATGTCTTTTTGGAAGAGGTTCTCTGAAAATAAATCAGTCTGCCAACATGCGAATAACTTCTCATCAGGTTCCACCAGAAGCGGCGCCTTCGATAGGTTTTTTCATAGTCGGCAAAAGGCGTCAGGCGCAAATACCTGAAATAATCCTCTGGTAGCGTGGATTTGACATAAGGAAGCCATGGCTTGCCATCTCCGATGTAATGCAAAATATACGCATTGTAGTAACGGGAAAACTCCGGCTTTACCAAAGCCAGCCGCTCCACCTGTCCGTTCCACTTGTCGGAAATATATCCGATGAACCCATCCAGAACCCCGGAGATAACGTCCTGATCATGGAACAGAATCTTTTCCCGGTTATTCGTGATGTAGTCGATAAATTTTGACTGAATGCCATCTTCTCGCATTTTCCTGCTGTTCATCAGCATAACACCTGAATTGATATAGTGCCGGGTACTAAGGCGTTTTGAGAGATGTTTGTAGCCTGAATCCCTTACCCCGAGAATATAATTATTTCCGAAATCCATTTCGTAAAGCGCTGAAAGGCTGCTCCGGACAACCAGGTCACAGTCCAGATAAATAACCTTATCTTCATTAGGGATCAGTTCAGGAATGAAAAGCCTGAAATAAGCGGCGATGGACAATCTGTCATTTTCCTGAAAAGGGCATACATCAAGAATTTTGTCCTGGACATTGATATAGGTGATATCAAAGTCAGCCAATGATTTCAGTTTTTCCAGTTTTTTCCTGTCACTCTCCGTAAAGGCATTTTCAAGAATGTAAAAATGGATGAAATCGGCAGGGGCCTTGTTTGCCAGAATGGAAGCCATTGTGACAGCCA
>JAAZED010000132.1 GCA_012512465.1 Oxalobacter sp.
ATCCAGACCCGCTTTACCCTGCAAAACGGTGAGCTGGAAAGCAGCGAAGGGGTGGAATGGGAAGGTGCCTCCAACATGGGGCTGGCAGGCCACTGGGGCAGCCTGCGTTTCGGACGCATGAATGAGGTACCCACCGAAACTTTCCGGGTACTGGACCCCTTGAACCAGGATGGCGCGGCCAGTATGCTGAGAAGCTCACAGCGCTCGGTGCGTATCGGCAACACGCTGCGCTACGACAGCCCTGTCTGGAACGGGCTGTACCTGCGGGCCTCCTACTCGCTCGGTGAAGACGGCCATCATGCCGAACCCGGCTCCGCCTCAAAAGCCGGTGCGGACAATGACGACTATGCCGCCTCCTTAAGATATGACCGCGGCCCGCTTTTCCTTTTAGGCAGCTGGAGCCGCCGGGCAGACTCCAATGACTCTTACATGTGGAACCTGGGCGGCGCGTATACCTTCGGCCCGGTCCGCTTCTCGCTGGGCTATGAGCGCACCCGTGACAAGGGCTGGAAAAACGGCGGCTACAGCAACCATGCGCTGGCAGCGCAATACGGCGGTACAGAAGGCATCACCTCCCGCCAGGACTCCTGGATTGCCGGTCTCAAATGGACTGTCGGGCAGGGCACGGTGGATGCGTTTTTCAACTATGTCAGGCTAAAAGATGCTGATGTGGCCGGCACCAGCGCATCCCTGAGCGATGACTCCGCCCGCAAATATGGGCTTGGCTATACCTACAACCTCTCCAAGCGCACCCAGGTCTATACCCGGGTTTCCTACATCGACTTTGGCAGCGGCAGCATGGCTGCCTATTACCGGGGCACCGGCCTGGACAATGAGAATGTTACTACCTTCCAGCTTGGCATGTTCCATAAATTCTGATGTCGGCATGTGCTCGCCAGCGCAAACGCCAGCTTGCTCCTGTTAGCTGAAACAGCCCCGCAACGCTGATTTTCATGCGCTCCAGGCTCAGCCTAATCCATTGACTTTAAATAATTTTCATGCAACCATGAATTCATGGTCATGATCGTGAAAGACTAACCCTGGCGCTGCAGGGACGATATACCGGACAAACCATACAAACGGCAGGTGGCATTCGCCCCACACACGGTCGGCAGTAAAGGAGCAGTCCGCCCTACCCTGCCCCCGGTTCTTTGTATAGTTAATGCTTCGTCTTATGACGATGCGCAATTTGCCACGGCCTGCATACGGTTCCCCTTGCAGGCCTTTTTTTGCCTGAAAAAAGCAAAGGAAGTGCTGATTAAATGGTTTTGGGAGATGAAGGGCAAGGCGCACGGCGCGCAGCAACCAAGACATATCTTAAGATAGGCGATGGTTGCGAGCACCGCGTAACGCAGCAATTCGCTCACAAAGCCTTTTAATCAGCGCTTCCAAAAATCCCCCGTAAGGGGGGATTGGCAGGATAAAAAACGACAGGCTTTATGCTGCCAGCAACTGGCGCAGCACATACGGCAGGATACCGCCGTTGTGGTAATAATCCACCTCGATTGGCGTATCAATACGAAGCAAAAGCGGTACCTCCTGCGACGTGCCGTCAGCCCGGTGAATGACCAGTGTCACATCCTTTAAGGGACTGATGGTTTCCAGGCCCTTGATATCAAAAGTCTCATCGCCTTTCAGCCCCAGCGACTCCGCACTGTCATTGCCCTTGAACTGGAGCGGCAAGACACTCATGCCCACCAGGTTGGAACGGTGGATACGCTCAAAGGAACGCACGATCACGGCCTTCACCCCTAGCAGTTGCGAGCCTTTGGCCGCCCAGTCGCGTGATGAACCGGCCCCGTACTCCTCGCCACCAAAAATGATGGCAGGCACCTTCTCCTGCTGGTAATGCATGGCCGCATCAAAAATCGACATCTCTGCGCCATCCGGCTGGTGTACCGTAAAGCCCCCCTCCTTGCGCTTGCCTTCGGCATCGGCCGGCATCATCAGGTTGCGGATGCGGACATTACCAAACGTGCCGCGCATCATCACTTCATGATTGCCGCGGCGGGCGCCGTAAGAGTTGAATTCAGAGCGTGTCACGCCATGCGCAAGCAACCATTGCCCGGCCGGCCCTTTCTCCTGGATGGAGCCGGCAGGCGAGATATGGTCTGTCGTAATCATGTCGCCAAAGATAGCCAGAGGCCTCGCGCCGGTTATATTGGCAGAACCGGCCTGCGGTTCCATGGTGAAATTATCAAAGTACGGTGGCTCGGCGATATAGGTCGACTCCGGCCAGTCATACACGTCGCCGGTGGCAAAACCGCCGATTTTTTCCCACAGCTCACCCGGTGCGCCCTTGATATCGGCATAATTGTTGCGGTAAGTCTCGGCATCCAGCGCAAAATGCATGAACTGCGCCACTTCCTGCGACGTTGGCCAGATATCCTTGAGATAAACGGCCCTGCCGTCGGTGCCTTTGCCCAGCGGCTCGGTCATCAGGTCCCTCGTGACATTGCCTGCGATCGCATAGGCGACGACAAGCGGTGGGGAGGCCAGGAAATTGGCGCGGATATTCGGATGAATGCGTGCTTCAAAATTGCGGTTGCCTGACAGAACAGCTGCCGCCACCACATCATTTTTCACAATGGCTTCATTCATCGCCGGGCTCAGGTCACCCGAATTGCCGATACAGGTGGTGCAGCCATACGCCGCTACCTCAAAGCCCAGTTGCTCAAGGTAGGGCAAAAGGCCAGCCTTGGTCAGATAATCCGTCACAATGCGTGATCCGGGCGCCAGGGACGTCTTGACGGTCGGTGACGTTTTCAGTCCGGCTTTTACCGCCTTTTTCGCCAGGAGACCGGCGGCAATCAATACCGCCGGGTTGCTGGTATTCGTACAGGAAGTGATCGCGGCAATCAGGACATCCCCATTGGAAAGCGTCGACCCATCGGACGTCTGGTATGCCACGGCAAGGTCTTCGGCCTTCTTGCCAAAGCCGTCTTCCTTCACAGGCTTTGAAAAGAGCGTGGTGAACTGCTTTTTAAGGTTACCCAGCTCAATACGGTCCTGCGGACGTTTCGGCCCGGAAAGCGAAGCCGTAACGGTACCCAGATCCAGCGTAATCACACGGGTATAGTCTACCTGCCCGGCTTTAGGCATGCCAAACATTTCCTGCGCCTTGAAGTAGCCTTCCAGTGCATCGACTTCTTCGGCAGTGCGTCCGGTCTCGCGGAAATAAGCGACCGTGGCATCATCCACCGGGAAAAAACCAATCGTTGCGCCATATTCGGGCGCCATGTTGGCAATGGTTGCCCTGTCCGTTGCCGAAAGCGAGGCAGCGCCTTCGCCAAAAAATTCAACAAATTTGCCGACAACGCGCTCACGGCGAAGGATTTCCGTAACGGTCAGGACAAGGTCGGTTGCCGTGCACCCTTCGGAAAGCTGCCCGGTCAGGTTCATGCCGATCACGTCCGGCGTGAGGAAATAAACAGGCTGCCCCAGCATAGCGGCTTCAGCCTCAATACCGCCCACGCCCCAACCAACCGAGCCAACACCATTAATCATGGTGGTATGCGAATCCGTACCCACCAGGGTATCCGGATAGTAAACCTCCCCTTTTTCCGGATCGGCACGGTGATACACACCACGCGCCAGGTACTCCATGTTCACCTGGTGAACGATACCAAAGCCCGGTGGCACCACGCCAAAAGTGTCAAACGCCTGCATGCCCCATTTCATGAACTGGTAACGCTCATGGTTGCGGGCAAACTCCAGCTTCATATTCAGGTCAAGCGCGTCAGGGCGGGCAAAATAATCAATCTGCACCGAATGGTCAACCACCAGGTCAACCGGCACCAGCGGCTCGATCTTTTTCGGGTCCTTGCCCATTTTCACTGCCACATTGCGCATGGCTGCCAGATCAACCAGCAGCGGAATGCCGGTAAAATCCTGCAAAAGCACACGGGCAACCACAAAAGGGATTTCATTGGTCCGTTCGTCATTGGCGCGCCATCCGGCAAGCTGCTTCACATGGTCCTCGGTAATTTTGACGCCATCGCAATTACGCAGCACGGATTCCAGCACAATACGAATGGAAACCGGCAGGCGGGACAGATCAAGATTCAGCGCTTTGCCAAGTGCTGGCACGGAATAAAAACGCCCCTTGCCGGATTTGCCGATCGGGAAATCCTTGAGGGTGCTCTCGGTAATGCGGGACATGCGTTCTCCAAACAAGAATGGCTCTAAAAAAAGAGCCATTCAAGAGTTAATCAAGACCGGTATTATAGCGCCACAGGCACCGGTATGAAGATTATTTGCTGGAAGCGAGCCTTCTGGTTTGCTCGGGATTCCGGCACTCATTGGCAAGCTGGCGGCCTTTCTTGGAATCAAACAGCATGCTCTTTGAAGGAATGCTGATCAATACCAGACCATCAGGTTTGTTCTCAAAGCGCTCTGCGCCTGTCGAGGTTTGCTGGCGGTTCATGCGGTACATCTTGTTGCGCCAGCGGAGGTTGACATAGCTGTTGTCACCGGCATTTTTGTACACCGTGAGCTTGTCGCCAAGATCACACTGGTAAAGCGCGCTGACATGACCCGCTGTGGCAAGCTCTGCATCCTTGTCATTGGCATGGGCAGTGTTGAAAGACATGGAGAAAGTCAATCCTGCGACAACGAGGGAAGCGGTCAGAAGTTTTTGCATCGTATAGGCCTCATACTAAAAAAATTGGCTTGCACCTGATCCAGGCACATCGGCAGTTTCCCTTGAAATACTGGTTAAGCCATCCAGGGAAACAACCTGCTTATTATGGCATAAATTTTACAAAAAAAGGGGGTAAAGTCTTGATTAATGTGGAAAAAGCTCCGCAGACCCCAACTGGCGGATCAGCCCGAAAACCTCCGTGAAAATGACTTCAAGCGGCGCCTCCATGTAGGTGAGCATCAGCGCAATCATGAAAAAGCCCACGGCAATGGTCACCGGAAAACCGATACCGAAAAGATTAAGCTGCGGCGCAGCACGCGTCAGAATACCAAGCGAGGCATTGGTAACGAGAAGCGCGGCCAGGATCGGCAATGCCAACTGCAGGCCATAAGAAAAAATCGCCCCCCCCCACTGGACGATCAGCCAGAAACCATCCTTTCCCATCGGACCGGCAGCAATCGGCAGCGTGGTAAAGCTGTCGACCACGACAGAAATCATCAGCAGGTGAAAATTTGCCGCAATATAAAGCGTAAGCACCAGCAAGGCGAAATACTGGCTGACGGCAGAAGATTGCCCCCGGGTCTGGGGATCATAAAACGTGGCAAAACCCAGGCCCATCGTCATGCCCACCGCCGCACCGGCCATCTCCATCGCCGAAAAGGCAAAACGCATTGCCAGGCCCATGGCCGCACCAATCAGAAACTGCTGGATGAGGATCAGAAAACCCGCATAGGACATCGGGTCAACAGCCAGCTCGACCGGAACAGAA
>JAAZED010000133.1 GCA_012512465.1 Oxalobacter sp.
CCGTTTTCCCGCCGCCTCGGCATTGAAGGAGATGACCTGCCGTTTGTGCTGGGCGGCATGGACTTTCTTTCCGCGGTCAGGGACGGAAAAGACCCGAAAGTCGGACCACATGTGATCGTAATCGGGGGCGGTAATGCCGCTATCGACGTGGCGATGACCGCCTTTCGCCAGGGGGCGACCAAGGTGCAGATGTGGTATCGGCGCACCCGAAAGGATATGCACGCCAACCCGCATGAAGTCGTCATGGCATTGGACGAAGGGGTGGAACTTGTCGAGCTTTGGGCACCGACAAAAATCATGGAAGGCAACCTCATTGAATTTGCCCGCTCCAAAAATGCACCGGATGCGGACACCGCCAAACCGGTGACCATCCGCGCCGACCAGATTATTGCGGGCATTGGTCAGGATGGCGACATCGCCTGGCTCGATGGCAGCAAGATCGAACTCGAATGGGGCAATATCGTCGCTGATCCCGTGACACTGGAAACCGGTGAACCGGGTATTTTCTCAGGCGGCGACATCCAGCATGGCGCCAGCACGGTCGTTGCCGCGATAGGCTCCGGCAAGCGGGCAGCAGAAGCGATTGATTCCTGGCTGATGAAAAAGGAAATGGATCTGCCCTCGCTCAAGCCACAGCGCCGCGATGAAGTGCCTTATCTGTCCGTTGATGCGGCTTTCCGGCTCAGTAAGAGCCGCCCTCACGTGCCGGAAAAAGACCCCGACACCCGGAAATGGTCACATGACTTTATCCAGTTTGACTGGGATGAAAACGAGGCGCGCGCCGAAGCCGGACGCTGCCTGCGTTGTGACCTCTGTATCGGCTGCGGCCTGTGTGAGCTGGCCTGTATCCAGGTGGGCGCAGAGGCATTGAGAATGGTTGAAACCGGTAACCGCCGCCTGGTATTTGAGGACTTCCTCCGCCCTGCCAGCCTGTGTATCGGTTGCGGCGCCTGTGCCGCCGTCTGCCCGACCGGCGCCATCCGTGTGGAAAACCGCGACGGGATGCGGGTCACCGAAATTACCGGTACTGTGGTCAGAAGCCAGCCATTGCAGGTATGCAGTTGCTGTGACAAACCCTTCGTTTCTTCCGTTCAGTATGGCAAAACCCGTTCCAGCATGGGCGGCCCCGGCGAGACGGATGTCGTTATGTGTTCGTCGTGTGCCCGACTGCGTGCTGCGGAGTCACTCAGCGACATGCGCTGGATTGCTGCCGGAAGATAACCGGTTTCGCGTTAACGCAAATGCGACTGGCTTTCAAAAAGCCAGTCGCATATTTTTTCGGGATCATTCAAGTCCAGCCAATTCACCGGATGCGGCAGATTTTCCGGACACGGCACATCCGATGCGACCGCCACAATGGTCGTATCATCCGGATAAATGGCTGACTTGCCGACAGCAGGCCTGAAAACCTCCAGCTTCGGGATGGCTTCAGCCCGAAACCCTTCCACCAGCGTGATATCGGCAGGCGTCATCCTGCCTGTCAGCTCATCCAGTGCCGGCATATCCGCTCCCCGCAGCTCATGCACCAGCATATAACGGTGCGGGGAAGACAGCATCACCTCGGCGGCACCCGCTGCCCGCATGCGGGCACTGTCCTTGTGCGGCGGCTCAATCTGCACATCATGATGGCTGCTCTTTATCACATTGACCCGGCAACCGCGGGCGATCAGCAAAGGCAGCAGCTTTTCAAGCAGGCTGGTCTTGCCGCTGCCTGACCAGCCTGCTATGCCAAGAAGGGAAAATCGGAGAGTCATCGCTTAATAAAGGTGAGGAAACCCTTTCATTTTACCGTATTGCAAAGAATCAACATTTCTTACAATTAACAATAAAGGCGCATTCCCTCACGGAAAACAAAAAACGGAAAAAAACTACAATAAAATATTCCTTGAATAATTATTATGTCCCTAAAGCAACTGACATTGTTGCTGTAATGCAATATTATAGCATTATCTTTTTACGATCAGATATATTTCCGCCAAAGGTCAGGGAAACAGGATGACCGTAAAAAGTGGTGTCAGAACGGGCTACACTACATGATGGAAATCTGGGGAAAACTTTCTCTGCGAATCAGGCTGATCCTTGTCTTTGTGGTCATCAAGGTTCTGCTGCTGCTTTTGCTGGGATGGATGGCATGGAGCCACTCTTACCAGACGGCGAAGGACCTGACCAAACAGGCTGAGCACCTGGTTGAGATGGCTGATGAAACTATTCAGCACGTAGGCGACACCGCTATTGCCGATGCGGTAGCGGCTCTTGACTCACGCGCCCGGGAAGAAATCGAAAGACAGACGACCGACACCGCTCGCGCCGTGGCCGACTTTCTGTATGGCCGGGATGCAGATATTAGCTACGCCCGTTCCCTGGAACCCAGCGTGGCCCTTTACCGGAACTTCATCGAAAACAAGCAGCGCGACCTGATTTACCACGGGGAGTGGAAACTGGCAGAAGACGGCAAATCCTGGGAACCGGTCGACGCGCCAAAAGAAGGCGGCTCATCAGCCGATCCAGGCAGTCCTGACAACGCAAAAGATTTTCATTATCGCCAGCCGGTACCGCTCAGATCAAAGCGCACGCCGCTTTATCTGGAAATGACCTTTGTCGGGCTGGATGGCAAGGAGCGAATCAAGGTCACCACCTCTGACCGTGTATCTTCGGCACTCAAGGACGTTTCCAACCGCATGAATACCTTTGCCAGGGCGGAAACGTATTTCAATGAACTCAAAAAACTCAAGCCGGGTGACATTTACGTCTCTGATGTGATCGGCACCTATGTGGGCTCGAAAATCATCGGCCATTACACACCGGAAACTGCAGCAAAAAAAGGGATTGCCTATGAGCCGGAAAACAGCGCCTATGCCGGCAAGGAAAATCCGGTCGGCAAGCGCTTCAAGGGCATTGTCCGCTGGGCAACGCCTGTTGTCAGGAGCGGACAGATAACGGGATGGGTCACGCTGGCACTGAACCACGACCACCTGATGTCCTTTACCGATACCATTGTGCCGACATCCGAACGCTACCGGGATATCAATGACGCATCAGATGGCAACTATGCGTTTATCGGGGACTACAAGGGCCGCAGCATTGTCCATCCCCGCCATCATTCCATTACCGGATACAACGCCGAAACGGGTGAGCCGGAAGTCCCCTGGCTGGAAGACGTGGTTTATGAAGAATGGAAGCGTAGCGGTATGCCTTATACCGAATTCATCAAAACCGCGCCGACTTTCGTCAACCAGTTGCAAAGCCGCAAGCCCGCCAAAGAACTGACCGATGCCGGCAATGTCGGCCTGGATTGCCGCTGGCTCAATTTTGCGCCACAGTGCACCGGCTGGTACAACCTGGCCAATTCCGGCGGTTCAGGCTCTTTCCTGATTTTATGGAGCGGCCTGTGGAAACTGACCACCACCGCAGCCATTCCGTATTACACCGGCCAGTACAGCCCGGAAGCTGCAGGCAACAAGCGCGGCTTCGGTATCGTGACGATCGGCGCCAATGTGGATGATTTCCACCGGGCGGCCAATGAATCCAAGGCCCGCCTTGACCTTGTTATTGCCAAGACAGACCAGGCCATGCTGGAGCAGGGGCGCAAAGCCGAGAAAACGGTCCAGGATGGCATGACCAAAATGGCATACAGCCTCATCATTTCCACACTGGTCATGGTGGGCATTGTTATTGTTATTGCCATCTGGATGGCCTCTTTCCTTTCAAGCCGGATCAAGTGGCTCAATGCAGGCTTTAACCGCTTCCGCCTGGGTGAACGCAACTTCCGCTTCGAGGTCAAGAATGAAAACGAAATCACCGAACTGGCGTCGTCTTTCAACGAAATGGCCGATACGCTTAATGACAACCTCTTCCGCCTGAAAGAGGGAGTGAATATCTGTACCCAGAAGGAAAGTGAACTCAGGGAAATCAAGGATAACCTGGAAATCCGTATTGCCGAGCGGACCCAGGAACTGTCTGAAATCAATGGCCTGCTTCGCGGTGAAATCGAAATCCGGCGGGCGGCTGAAGCCAAGGCCCAGCATCTGGCCAGCCATGATCCATTAACGGGCCTCGCCAACCGACTGCTCTTTCACGAGCGCCTGCAGAAAGCCATACACCAGGCCAGCCGCTCCCGCAAGGCGGGCGCCCTGCTTTTCTTTGACCTGGACCGTTTCAAACAGGTCAACGATACGCTGGGCCATGCCATTGGTGATGCGCTTCTCGTGAATGTTGCCCAGGTACTGCAGCAGCGTTCGCGCAAAACAGATACCGTGGCCCGACTGGGTGGTGATGAATTCGCCGTCATCATGACGGATCTGGCAGCGCCGGATGACGCCGCCATCCTGGCCCAGCAGATTTTAGACCAGCTGGATCAGGCGGTAACCCTTGACGGCCATGAACTGCGCATCTGCACCAGTATCGGTATTGCCACCTTCTCCGGTGAAGATACTGACATTGAGCATATTCTGATGCATGCCGATATGGCGATGTACCAGGCCAAGACCGAAGGCGGCACCCGCTTCCGCTTCTTCGAGGAATCCATGCAGAACAAGATTCAGGCCAGAAAACAGATGGAAGCAGAGTTGCGTACCGCACTGGAAGAGCGCCAGTTTGTCCCTTACTTCCAGCCGATCTTTGATACCGAAGAAAAACGGGGCGTCAGTGTGGAAGCCCTGGTTCGCTGGGCGCATCCGGATCATGGCATCCTGATGCCGGGCGAATTCATGGATGTGGCCATCCTGTCCGGCATGATGCCGGAAATCGATGCCCGGATGCTGGAAATGGCGTGTAAACAGGCTAAACAATGGCTGGATGACGGCGTTGATTTTGGCAGGGTATCGATTAACGTCCTGCCTGAAAAAATCTCATCACCGGATTTCGTCGACTATATCCGGAAAGTGCTTGATCAAACAAAACTCCCGGCGAGTAAACTGGCGCTGGAAATCACGGAGCGCGCATTGCTTGAAGACCGTGACCAGGTGATTGGCAACCTGTCGAGCCTGCGCCAGATGGGCGCGTCTGTCTCCATCGATGATTTCGGTATTGAGTACTTCTCCCTGCAAAGGCTGGTTGAATATCCGATTGATGTGCTCAAGATTGACCGCTTCTTTGTTCGCCGTGTGGGTGACAGCAAGACTGAGGCTATTATCCACGCCATCATTGCCATGGCCCGCTCCATTGGCATGGAAATTGTGGCAGAAGGGGTGGAATCCAAAACCCAGCTGGACTACCTGATCGGCCACGATTGCCGCATCATTCAGGGATATCTCCATGCCAGGCCAATGTCGAGTGCGGATACCACCCGCCACCTGCTTTCCTACGCAGACAACACAACATCATCCTGACAGATCAGCCCACACGGTCTGCTTATCTATGGCCCGCTTATTTCTCCACATCGAGATATTGCCAGTCTGACTGCAGGATGGGGTGCTTCTTGAATCCTTTTACCCAGGGCCTGACCAGCCAGTTCCTGACGCGCGAGACATGCAGCGACCAGGCGGTATCGGCTTCCATCTGGCGGTTCATGGCGACATAAAGCGCATGACGCTCCGGGCCGCTTGGCAGGGCCATCGCTTTTTTGTAGAGTGCATCATAAGCCGCAGACTGGTAACATCCGTGATTGCCCTGCCCGGCATTGGGACCGTACAAAAGCTGGAGGAAATTCTCTCCTTCCGGGTAATCCGCATGCCAGGCGCTGCCCCACATCATCAGGCGGCACTCGGTGGCATCCTTGACGTTATCCGCAAAATTACTGACATCAAACTGCACCCTCACCCCGATCCTGTCGAGCCCGCGTTTCCAGATTTCCGATACGATTTTTGAACTGGCGCTGGCTTCTGTGCGGATTTTAAGGAGAAGCGGGCTGCCGTCAGGCATCGTCCGGTACCCGTCAGCCTGGCGCTTGTAGCCAAAATGATCCAGCAGGCGAGATGCCAGCTCCGGTTCATACCCGATACTGCTGCGATAAGACGGGTCATGGCCCACCACGCCAACCGGCACGATCATTTCCGCCTTGATGGCCTGCCCGTTTCGCAACAGGGTAATTTCATCCTCCACACTGTACGCCATGGCAATAGCGCGCCGCAGGGCAATCTTTTCCCTGCTGAACCCGCCAACAACCGGGTCGCGGAAATTGAAGGTGGTAAAAGTCGCCTCAGGCTCAATCATCCGGTACAGACGTAGCTTTTGTGCCGCATACTCGGGCTTGAGTTTATCCCCGTCCAGCACCAGCGGGGCAGCCAGTTGGGGCAGCTTGTCAAAAGCGATTTTCCCCTCCTGGAAAGTCAGCCACCGGGACTGTTCTTCCTCCACAATGGCAATTTCCACCCGGCCGACCTGCGGCATCTCCTTGCCCTTCATGTCGCGCACGATCTCATCATCTCCTGGATCACCTGATGACTCAAAATTCCAGGTAAACCCTCGGTAATCCGGATTGGCAACCAGCACGACCCGGCTACGCGGCACATATTGCGCCAGCATGTAAGGGCCGGTGCCGACAGGATGAATCCGGCTCTCGGTACCGTAATGCTCGATCACTTCCCGCGCGACCGCGGCCAGCCCGCCATAAGCCAGTGCAAACAGGAAATTGCTGTCGGGACGGGAAAGATGGATTTTCAATGTATAGCGATCCGGTGCATAAAGTCCCGTCACCGGGGCATCGTAATCAAAACGCCCGCTTTTTTTGGCTTTTTCTGCCAGTTCATCAAGCCCGGCGATCTTGCCGGTGACAAAATTGGCCGAAGGGGAGCGGTTTGCCGGATCGACCAGCCGTTTGATGGAATAGACGTAATCGGCTGCTGTCAGTTCACGGCGTTTTCCCTTGAATGCCGGGTCCGGCGTGAAGAAAATATTTTTCCGGAGGGTAAATGTCAGGGTTTTGCCATCTTCACTGATTTGCGGCATGGATTCGGCTGTATTCGGTACCAGTTTGGCAGGACGGGCCAGATAGTCATAGGTGAGCAGTGTTTCAAAAATCGCATCGGCCACCCATCCGGAATAGTAATTCTGGGTCCGGACCATATCAAAACCATCGTCGGACGCCTCAAATACGGTATGGATCACCTTGCCGGGATCGGCGGCAGCAAAAACAGGCGGCGGAAGAAAAAGCAATACCAGTACAATAGCCAGGCTGTGTTTTATTATTTTCATCATTATCGTTTACCCTCATCGTCCGGTTGCGGACTTTCCGTCACCCGGCCCGCCATACCGGCCCCTTCATTCCTGTGTTTTTATCAGACACGAAAAGCATTTGCCGGATGTTGGGTGAAATCATGCTGGAAGCATTATAATTTTATGCTTTTAAAAAATCTCCCGAAATAACAGATGAATATCTTTCGCGGCCTGCCAGCAGACGCTTTTGCCCATCCCTGTGCCCTTGCCATCGGCAATTTCGATGGTGTGCACCGGGGACACAGGGCGTTGCTCGATCATGTCCGGCAGGCGGCAAAACAGCGGGGTCTGATGTCGGCCGTGCTGACATTTACCCCGCATCCCCGCCAGTACTTCGCCCTCAAAGCAGGGAAACCTGATGAAGCGCCAACGACGATTTCCTCTTTACGCAGCAAGTTAAAAGCCCTTTCTGCCGCCTGTATTGACCGCACCATTCTCCTGCGCTTTGATGATGCGCTCGCCGGCCTGACGCCCGAAGCATTTATCGAAACCATCCTGCTCAAGGGACTGAACGTCAAATGGCTGGTGGTGGGAGAAGCCTTCCGTTTTGCCAGAAACCGGGAAGGCACAACGGAAGACCTGATCCGGGCCGGAAAAAAATACGGGTTTGAAGTCGAGGTCATGCCAACCGTAACCGACAAAAACAGCCGTATCTCCTCATCGGCGGTACGCGATGCATTGAAACATAACGACTTTACCCTGGCAGAAAAACTGCTCGGCATGCCTTATCACATCTCCGGACACGTTGTTCATGGCGACAAGCGCGGGCACAGTCTGGGATTTCCGACAGCCAATCTGCCCATGCGCCGCTTCAATCCGATTCTTTCCGGTGTCTATATCACCCGTGTGCATGGCCTGGCTGAGCATCCGCTGCCAGCAGTTTCCATGATCGGTACCCGCCCGACCGTGGATGAAACGCCGCGTATCGTGCTGGAAACCCATCTCCTGGATTATGGCGAAAACTGCTATGGCAGGCTGATCCATGTCGAATTCCTGAAAAAGCTGCGGGATAACCGGAAATTTCCGGGCCTGCCGGCGCTGATAAAAGCCATTGGCACCGACGTCAACACCGCACGGGCCTTTTTTAATGATCCCGGCAATATGGCAATGCTTTCACAAAAAAGCAAATTTGACGGCATATTCAGCGCAGAGTAGTAAAATACTCAGTTCATTTGTGTTATTACCCGAACAAAAACATGTCCAATAAACCATCTGACGGCCCCAAAGGCAAAAACAAAGCCGGCAACAAACCGGAAAAAGACTATACGGTCAACATGCCGGATACCCTCTTCCCCATGCGGGGTGATCTCGCCAAACGCGAACCGCTGTGGGTAAAAGAATGGCAGGAAAAGAAAATTTATGAGCGAATCCGGAAGGCCGCCAAAGGCCGTCCCACATTCATCCTGCATGATGGCCCGCCGTATGCCAATGGTGATATTCATATTGGCCATGCCGTCAACAAGATTTTAAAGGATATTGTGATCAAAACTCGCGGGCTTGCGGGGTTTGACGCCCCTTATGTGCCCGGCTGGGACTGCCACGGCATGCCGATTGAAATCCAGATCGAAAAGGAATATGGCAAAAACCTGCCCACGGAAACCGTCCAGTCAAAAGCAAGGGCTTATGCCAGTGAACAGGTAGAACGCCAGAAAAAGGACTTCATCCGCCTCGGTGTACTGGGGGAATGGGACAACCCTTACCTGACCATGAATTACCGCACTGAAGCCAATGAATTGCGGGCTTTGGGCAAACTGCTTGAAAAAGGCTATGTGTACCGCGGACTCAAACCGGTCAACTGGTGTTTTGACTGCGGCTCCGCGCTGGCGGAAGCCGAAGTGGAATACCAGGACAAGCGTGACCCGGAAGTCTATGTCGGTTTTGAATTTGGCGAGCCGGAAAAAATTGCCGCTGCCTTTGGCCTTGATAAGCTGCCAACGGAAAAAGGCCATATCGTCATCTGGACAACAACCCCCTGGACCATCCCGTCAAACCAGGCATTAAACATCCACCCGGAATTTGACTATGCCCTGATCGAAACAGAAAAAGGGCTCTTCATCCTGGCCGATGAGCGCGCCAGGGTTCCTGCAGCAGATGAGCCCAGCAAAACCTGGCTCCAGAAACTTTTTGGTGTTGAAACATGGAAAACGCTGGCAAAAGTCAAAGGTGCCGCGCTGGAAAATATCCGCTTCAGGCACCCGCTCTATTATATGCACGAAGGTTACCGCCGTTATTCTCCGGTCTATACGGAAGAATACGTCACGCTGGATACCGGTACCGGTATTGTTCACTCCGCCCCGGCTTATGGTGTGGATGACTTTCTTTCCTGTAAAGCCCACGGCATGACTGATGACGAGGTCTTGAATCCCGTCATGGGCGATGGCCACTACGCCTCCACCCTGCCGCTTTTCGGCGGCATGACGATCTGGGATGCCTCCCGTGTCATCTGTGACACCCTGCGTGAAGCTGGCACGCTCTTTTACCTGGACATGATGTCGCACAGTTATATGCACTGCTGGCGGCACAAGAGCCCGATCGTGTATCGGGCAACATCCCAATGGTTTGCCACCATGGATGGCAAACCAAAGGATGGCGGCCCCTCCCTGCGTGAAACCGCACTCAAGGGGGTCGAAGCAACAACGTTCTATCCGGCCTGGGGCAAGGCGCGCCTGCACGGCATGATCGAAAACCGCCCTGACTGGACCCTTTCACGCCAGCGTCAGTGGGGTGTTCCCATGGCGTTTTTCATCCACAGGGAAACCGGCGAACTGCACCCCAGAACCCCGGAACTGCTGGAAGAAATTGCCAGACTGATCGAAAAAGAAGGGATTGAAGCCTGGCAGAAAATCACGCCATACGATCTGCTCGGCGAAGAAGCCGCCATGTATGAGAAAAACCGTGACACGCTTGATGTCTGGTTTGACTCCGGCATCACGCATTCCACCGTCATGCGCGGCTCCCATGCGGCTGAGCTGAGATATCCTGCCGATCTTTACCTGGAAGGCTCGGATCAGCACCGCGGATGGTTCCATTCATCGCTTTTGACCGGCTCCATGCTGGATGGGCGGGCCCCTTACAAAATGCTCCTGACACATGGCTTTGTCGTTGACGGACTGGGCAAGAAGATGTCCAAGTCGCTGGGCAATGTGATCGCGCCACAGAAAGTGTTTGAGACGCTGGGTGCCGATATCCTGCGCCTGTGGGTCGCCTCTACGGATTATTCGGGTGAGTTGTCCATCTCTGACGAAATCCTGAAACGCGTCACCGAATCCTACCGCAGGATTCGCAATACCCTTCGCTTTCTGCTCGCCAACACCGCTGACTTTGACCCGCAAAAGGATGCGGTGCCGATTGATGAACTGCTGGAAATCGACCGGTATGCGATCGCCTCCATGCATGCGCTGCAACAGGAAATCATGGCGCATTATGACGAATTTGAATTCCATCCTGTCATATCCAAATTCCAGACCTATTGCTCCGAAGAGCTCGGCAGCCTGTATCTGGATATCCTGAAAGACCGTTTGTATACAGCGGGTGAGGTGTCAAAAGCCAGGCGTTCAGCCCAGACAGCACTGTGGCATATTACCCATGCCATTTTGCGGCTGATTTCACCGATCCTTTCTTTCACGATGGAGGAAGCCTGGTCGGTGTTTGCCAGCCAGGCAGAATATGCCGGCAGCGATGAAACCGTCTTTACCCAGACAGCGTACGAGCTACCCGAGATCAGGGATGGAGAAGCCCTGCTGGCAAAATTTGCGCGACTCAAGGAAATCCGCTCCGAGATTACCAAAGAACTGGAAGCCGTCCGCATGTCCGGTGCCATCGGCTCATCCCTGCAGGCCGAAATTGAAATCCGGGCCAGCGGTGAAAAACTGGAACTCTTAAAGAGCCTGCATGATGATCTCAAGTTTATTTTTATTACCTCCCGGGCGGATGTGATCGAAGTCAGCACCCCTGAAGCCGAATCGATTACTGTAAAACCATCGCCGTTTGAGAAGTGTGACCGCTGCTGGCACCATCGTCAGGATGTGGGGGCGGATTCGAAGCATCCCCATCTGTGCGCACGCTGCATCTCCAATCTTTACGGCAGTGGAGAAGACCGGGAATTTGCATAATACAGGCCAAGGCGTCATTATTTCAGTTTTGGCAATATCAGGGAAAGACCAACAGGGCATGGGATCAGGAAACTATACGTTCAGAAGCAGGCCCCGCATGATGCCATGGCTGCTCATTGCGGCAGTCGTCGTCATCGCGGATCAACTGACCAAACTCTGGATGGTAAAGCTGCTCCAGGGAGTGCAGGTCATCAGGCTGACCGCATTTCTCAATCTGGTACTGGCCTACAACAAGGGCGCCGCTTTCAGTTTTTTGGCCTCGGCATCAGGCTGGCAGCGTTATTTTTTTACAGGCGTAAGCATCATTGCCATTGTCTTTATCCTGTACTTCATGCGTAAAAATGCCGGACAAAAACTGTTTTGCTGGGCATTTGCCCTGATTTTAGGCGGCGCCATCGGCAATCTGATTGACCGGCTCCTTTATGGCCAGGTCACGGATTTCATTGATTTTTATATCGGCACATGGCACTGGCCGGCTTTCAACATAGCCGACAGTGCCATTACCATTGGCGCCGTGTTATTTATACTTGACGAGCTCAGACGTGTGAACAGGAGCAAATAACCGATGACATCATCAAATCCCCTTAATCCGTCAGGAGGTGGTATGCAACTCTCCGGTAAAAAAATTGTTCTGGGACTGACCGGCGGTATCGCCTGTTACAAATCCGCTGAATTTGCCCGTGCCCTCATCCGCGACGGGGCATCAGTGCAGGTGGTCATGACGGATGGTGCGACGCGCTTCATCACCCCCCTGACCATGCAGTCCCTCACAGGATATCCTGTCCATACCAGCCAGTGGGAAGCGCCACCGGCAAACATGATTCCGCATATTGACCTTACCCGGCGGGGAGCTGACGCCATTGTCATTGCGCCCTGTACGGCCAATTTCATGGCCAAGCTGGCCAATGGCATTGCGGACGATCTGCTGTCGTCCATGTGCCTGGCACGCCAGTCCCATGTGCCGTTCATGGTGGCTCCCGCCATGAATGTCGAGATGTGGCAAAACACGGCAACCCAGCGGAATGTGGCACAACTCAAGGCAGATGGCGTCGGCATACTGGGACCGGCAGCCGGTTATCAGGCTTGCGGTGATACCGGTATGGGACGGATGCTGGAACCGCACGAACTGCTGGAAGAAGTGATTGCTGCCTTCCAGCCCAAGGCCCTGGCAGGAAAACGCGTGCTGATTACGGCCGGACCGACGTTTGAGCCGATTGACCCGGTTCGCGGCATCACCAACCGCTCATCCGGCAAGATGGGCTATGCGGTAGCGCGCGCCGCCCGGGAAGCCGGCGCTGAAGTCCACCTGGTTTCCGGCCCGACAGCACTTGCCACGCCTTATGGCGTCATGCGCCACGATGTCACGACGGCTGTCCAGATGCATGAAATGGTCATGTCACTGGTAAGCGGGCAGGATATCTTCATCGCTGTTGCCGCTGTGGCCGACTGGCGTGTGGCCAATGCCAGCAACCAGAAACTCAAGAAAGACGGCAGCGGTATGCCTGTGCTGGAATTTGATGAAAATCCGGATATTTTAGCGTCTGTTGCCCAGCTTGATCATCCTCCCTACTGTGTCGGCTTTGCCGCTGAATCGGAAAACCTGCTCCAGTATGGTGAGGAAAAACGCTTGCGCAAGGAAATCCCGCTTCTGGTCGGCAATATCGGACATGAGACCTTTGGCCTTGATGAAAACGAACTGGTCCTTTTTGATGAAAAAGGCAATACCCGCCTGCCGCGGGCCGACAAGCAGGCCCTGGCGCGAGAACTGATCCAGGCAATCGCCAAACGGATCTGAAACCGTATCCCATGAAAACCATTGATCTCAACATTGTAGATGCCCGCATGAAAGAACACCTGCCGGCCTATGCAACCGCCGGCAGTGCAGGGCTGGATCTGCGTGCATGCCTGGATGAGCCGCTTGTTTTTGAACCGGGAGACACGCATCTGGTTCCGACCGGGCTTGCCATCCATATTGCGGACCCCGGCTATGCCGCGGTTATCCTGCCGCGTAGCGGCATGGGCCACAAGCATGGTATGGTACTTGGCAATCTGGTTGGTCTGATCGATTCCGACTACCAGGGACAACTCATGGTTTCCGCGTGGAACCGGGGCCGGGAAACTTATACCTTGAATCCGATGGAAAGGCTGGCACAGCTTGTTATCGTGCCGGTGCTCCAGGTCGCATTCAATGTGGTTGATGAATTTGGAGAAAGCCAGCGAAAAGACGGTGGCTTTGGCAGTACGGGAATAAAATAAAGGAAACGCTGATTACATGATTTTGGGAGATGAGGTGCAAGGCGCACGGAGCGAAGCAACCAGGACATATCTTAAGATAGGCGAAGGTTGCGAGCACCGCGTAACGCAGCAATTCGCTCTCAAAGCCTTTTAATCAGCGTTTCCAAAAAAATCAGGCTATCACTATGACACATGTATTCTTTTCTTTTCCCCGTTTATTGACGGCGTTTCACCACAAGGCAGGACGGATTGCAGCACTCTTTGCCGTTTTCCTCCTGGCGGCCTGTGCGGGCGCCCCGTCGCTGGATCAGCCGGAGAATTACAGCCAGTTGCCCAAGGATGACAAACTCCGCCATATCGTCGATATGCAGGATCGCCTTGACCGGGTTTCCGGCACGCTCCAGATAGGCAATGCAGACCTCTGCCGCAACCAGGTGCGCAACCTGCTTGGATTTGCCGCAACGAACAAATACTCCTACTCTTCCGGCATGACATCAACCGCATCCCAGGTATTCGGGATGGATGAAAGACTGCAGGTGACCAATGTCATCCCGGGAGGCGGCGCACAGAGGGCCGGACTGGAACGTGGCGATATCCTCCTGACAATTGAAGGCAAACCGGTGCCGCAAGGACCGACAGCCGAAACGGAAACGGTGAAACTGCTTTCCCCGATTGTCTCGAAAAATTCATCCGTCAAAATGAGAATCGACCGCAACGGCACGTCTTATGACCTGGTTGTACCGCTGACGCG
>JAAZED010000134.1 GCA_012512465.1 Oxalobacter sp.
GCGCCAGCAGAAACCCGTTCCCATGAAAGAGAAGCGGTGTCAACGGAAACGACGGTACCGGCAGCAACAAAAGTCGAACCGGTACGCACGCACACGCCGGAACCGGTGAGACAGGAAACGCCGAGAAAAGCGGCAACAACCACGCAAGCTGTCTCGGATGAGCCGGAAGATGATTTCAGGGCAGCACCTAATTCAACCATGCAGCTTCATGAACTGATGCAGCCACAATAACAGAAAGACATGAATCCAATGAAAATTGCCATTGCAGGCGCCAGCGGCCGTATGGGGCGCATGCTGATTGAAACGGTTCTGGATGCCGAAGATACTCGCCTGGTTGGCGCACTTGATGTGGCAGGTTCTGCCAGTATCGGCAATGACGCCGGCCTTTTCCTTGGCAGGCAAACCGGTGTGCCGATTGAATCGGATCTTGCAAAAAGCCTGAAAGATGCCGAATACCTGATTGATTTTACCCGTCCGGAAGGCACACTGGATCACCTGGCATACTGTGAAAAACACGGCATTAAAATGGTTATCGGCACAACCGGGTTTGATGATGCCGGCAAAGCGAGAATTGCAGAAGCCGCCAAAAAGATTGCCATTCTGTTTGCGCCCAATATGAGTGTAGGGGTCAATGTCACCATGAAACTCCTGGAACTGGCCGCAAAGCATTTTTCCCAAGGGTATGATATTGAAATTATCGAGGCACACCACCGTCATAAAATTGATGCGCCTTCCGGCACTGCCCTCAAGATGGGTGAAGTTATTGCAGATGCGCTGGGCCGTGACTTAAAGGCGTGCGGCACCTTTACCCGGGAAGGCATCACCGGAGAACGCGATCCCTCCTCCATCGGTTTTGCCACTGTCAGGGGCGGGGATATCATTGGTGACCACACGGTGCTTTTTGCCGGTATTGGCGAGCGCGTCGAGATCACCCATAAATCGGCCAGCCGCGTTTCTTATGCGCTGGGAAGCCTGAGGGCAACCCGTTTTCTGGCTGACAAGGCAAACGGCCTTTATGACATGCAGGATGTGCTAGGCCTAAAAGACAAGTAACGATCCGGCCTGTCTTTTCACCCGAATGCGGCAGCCACTCACAAAGGCTGCCGTTTTAACTTGAAAAAGATTCAGGCCGGCTCGAGTATGACACAGGCGGTTTCAACTGCCAGGGCACATCATCGTGATGTGGTGTTTTAAACCAATTTTTCTCTTTTTATCCATGCAAGACAAATACAGTCCATCCGATATCGAAAAAGCCGCCCAGGCTCACTGGAAGGCAACGGACGCCTACAAGGCCATCGAAAACGATCCCCGCTACCCCAAAGGGAAATTCTATGCCTGTTCCATGCTGCCGTACCCTTCAGGGCGCCTTCACATGGGGCATGTGCGCAATTACACAATCAATGACGTCATGTACCGCTACCTGCGCATGAATGGCTATAACGTCCTGCAGCCCATGGGCTGGGATGCTTTCGGCATGCCGGCGGAAAATGCCGCCATGGAAAACGGGGTGCCGCCCGCGCAATGGACCTACGCCAATATCGCCTACATGAAAGAACAGCTGGAATCCATGGGCTTCGGTATCGACTGGTCACGCGAAATCACCGCCTGTGATCCGGATTACTACAAGTGGAACCAGTGGATATTTCTCAAGATGCTGGAAAAAGGCATTATCTACCAGCGAACCGGTACAGTGAACTGGGACCCCGCTGACCAGACTGTTCTCGCCAATGAGCAGGTAGTTGACGGACGTGGCTGGCGCTCCGGCGCACTGATTGAAAAACGCGAAATCCCGATGTACTACGCCCGCATTACCGACTATGCGGAAGAGCTGCTGGACTATGTCGAAAACAAGCTGCCTGGATGGCCTGAGCGCGTCAGGATTATGCAGGCCAACTGGATCGGCAAGTCCATTGGCGTGCGTTTTGCCTTTCCGCATGAAATCACTGACGAAAATGGCACGCTGATTGGTGACGGCAAACTGTGGGTATTTACCACACGGGCAGACACCATCAAAGGCGTCACCTTCTGCACGGTGGCGCCCGAACATGAACTGGCCACTTTTGCAGCAAAAAACAATGCCGAACTGGCTGAATTCATCGAGGAATGCAAACGCGGCAGCGTCATTGAGGCTGATCTCGCCACCATGGAAAAGAAAGGGATGCCCACCGGCCTTTTTGTCAAACACCCGCTTACCGGTCAACTGGTTGAAGTCTGGGTGGGCAATTATGTGCTGATGAGCTACGGTGACGGCGCTGTCATGGCGGTTCCGGCGCATGATGAACGCGACTTTGAATTCGCCCATAAATACAACCTGCCCATCCGCCAGGTCATTGCGGTTGAAGGCAAGGTCTTTTCCGAGCTCACCTGGCATGACTGGTATGCCGACAAGGACAATGGCGTCTGCATCAATTCCGGGCGGTATGATGGACTGCATCATCAGGAAGCCGTGGATGCGATTGCAAACACCCTCGCTGAAATGGGGCTTGGTGAAAAAACCGTGACCTGGCGTCTGCGTGACTGGGGCATTTCACGTCAACGGTACTGGGGAACGCCCATCCCGATCATCCATTGCCCGGATTGTGGTGCCGTCCCTGTCCCTGAAAAAGATCTGCCGGTCATCCTGCCGGAAGGGCTGGTGCCTGATGGATCGGGCAACCCGTTAAACCGCGATGAATCCTTCCTGAAGGTATCCTGCCCGGTTTGCAGCAAGGATGCCCGCCGTGAAACCGACACCATGGATACCTTTGTCGATTCCTGCTGGTACTTCATGCGTTACTGCTGCCCGGACAACAAGACGGCCATGCTCGATGAAAGGGTCGACCACTGGATGCCCATGGACCAGTATATCGGCGGCATTGAACATGCGGTCATGCATTTGCTGTATGCCCGTTTCTGGACCAAGGTCATGCGTGACTTTGGCCTCGTCACATTTGATGAACCCTTTGTCAAGCTGCTGACACAGGGCATGGTGCTCAATGAAACCTACTACAGGGAAGAGGCATCCGGCCGCAGAATCTGGTTCAACCCGGAAGACGTGGAACTGCTTCTCGATGACAAAGGCCGTCCGCTTTCCGCAAAACTGAAAAGCGACAATGCCCCCGTGATGATCGGCGGCACCGAAAAAATGTCAAAATCCAAAAACAACGGTATTGATCCGCAGGCACAGATTGAACAGTATGGCGCAGACACGGCTCGTCTTTTCACCATGTTTGCCTCACCGCCCGAGCAGACACTGGAATGGTCCGGCACCGGTGTGGAAGGTGCCCAGCGCTTCCTGCGCCGCGTCTGGACTTATGCCTATGCCAATGCCCAGGCGATTGCTGGCGGCTCAGACGAGATACCGGCTGATTTGCCGGACACACACAAAAATATCCGTTTCCGGATTCACCAGGTCCTGCAGCAGGCCAATCATGATTATGCGCGCATACAATACAACACCGTTGTTTCCGCCAGCATGATCATGTTAAATACCCTTGAGGGTGCGAAACTGGATGATTCCGGCGCATCCCATGCCGTTGTCCGGGAATGTTTTTCCATTTTCCTGCGGGTACTGTACCCGATCGTGCCCCATATCACCTGCATCCTGTGGCAGGATCTGGGATACGTGAAAACCCGGGGAGAAATTCTCGATGCGCCATGGCCGCAGGTCGATACGGCAGCACTGGAACAGGATGAAATTGACATGGTCATCCAGGTCAACGGCAAGCTGCGCGGCAATATGCGTATTGCCAAGGATGCAGACAAGGCAACCATTGAGGCAACAGCACTGGCCAGCGAAAGCGCGGCAAAATTCATCACCGGCTCCCCGAAAAAGGTAATTGTCGTTCCTGGCAGATTGGTCAATATTGTTGTATAACCTTTTTATGGGAACAAACCGGAAAATGAAACGCCATTCACTTTCTTGCTCGGCACTGATTGCATTGATCGCCACGCTTATGCTTTCTGCCTGCGGCTTTGCCCTGCGCGGAACGGGCGGCGATTTCAGGCTGCCATTTGAAACACTGTATATTAATGTGCCGAATACTGAATATTTCGGCGCCACACTAAAACGCCAGATCGAAAGCACCGGCACCAAAGTCATCAAGGACCGGAAACTGGCTGATGCCTCGCTGGAAATCCTGGAGCGAAGCAGAGATAGGGAAACCCTCTCCCTGAGTACGGCAGGCCGTGTGCGTGAGTATGCGCTTTTCTATACTTTCCGCTTTCAGGTAAAGGACAAGGAAAACCATATCCTGCTCGATCCGGTGGAAATCCGCCTGAGGCGTACCCTGACCTACAGCGAATCACAGGCTTATGCCAAGGATAAAGAAGAAGAAATGCTGTACGAAGATATGGAAAATGACGTGATGCTCCAGCTTATCCGGCGCCTGGCCAACATTGAGGTTCCCGACCTCACAGACGATACCGAGCCTGACCTGTAACATGACCTTATTTTGATCAGGAAATATGCAATTACGCCCGGAAGCACTTGACGCCCACCTTGAAAAAACACTGGCCCCCCTTTATGTGATCGCCAGTGACGAGCACCTGTTGCTGCTGGAAGCCGCAGATAAAATCCGGGAAACCGCCAGAAAGCAGGGATGTACGGAACGGGAGATCCTTACGGTTGAGCGCGGTTTCAAATGGGGTGAACTTCAGGCGGCAAACAGTGCCATGTCGCTTTTTGGTGACAAAAAGCTGATTGAACTGCGCATTCCGACGGGCCGTCCGGGAAAAGAAGGCAGCCAGTCACTGCAGCAGTATGCGGCCGAACTGCACCCGGATAATGTCACCCTGATTACCCTGCCAAAACTGGACTGGTCCACCCGGAAATCCGCCTGGGTAAGCGCCTTGCAAAAAGCCGCTGTGCACATCGACATCCCCATAGTGGAGCGCGCCCAGCTGGGCGGCTGGATTGCTTCCCGCCTGAAATCACAAAACCAGCATGCCGATACAGCAAGCATTGATTTTCTGGTCAACCGGGTGGAGGGCAACCTGCTGGCCGCGCACCAGGAAATACGCAAGCTCGGGCTGTTGTACCCGGAAGGCAAACTGGATTTTGAGCAGATCAAGGAAGCCGTTCTCAATGTGGCACGTTATGACGTGTTCAAGCTCAATGAAGCCATGCTGACCGGCAACACCTCCCGCTTTGTCCGCATGATGGAAGGCCTCAAGGGAGAAGGCGAACCGCTTCCGCTGGTGCTGTGGACCATAACAGAAGAAATCCGCACCCTGTTAAGGCTCCAGACCGGTATTGCCCAGGGGCAGGCTGCCGACAGCCTGATGAAAAGCCTGAGAATATGGGGCCCTCGCGAAAAACTGATTACCGCCGCCTTGCGCCGTCTGAATACCGACACGCTCTTACAGGCACTGCAACAGGCCGCCCAGGTAGACAAGATCGTCAAGGGACTGCGGGTAGACACCCTGTTGGATGATGCCTGGGATGTCCTGCTCCAGCTTGGCCTTGCTGTTACGCGAAGTGGCGCAAAATCCGCCTAAAACGCGTACAATTCCCCTTTAATTGCTTTATCAGGCAAACAAGCCAACCCGGAATATGAATATCAAGGAATACATGAGCCGTATTGGCCAGGAAGCACGCAAGGCATCCCGTGTCATGGCAAAAGCCAATACCGCTGTCAAAAACCAGGCCCTTGCCGCCATAGCGGCTGCTATCCGCCGTGACGCGGAAAACCTGCTGCAAGCCAACGAAAAGGACCTTGCCGCCGCCCGTGCAAACGGGCTGGAAGCCGCCCTGCTGGACCGGTTGACGTTAACACCATCTGGCATTGCCACCATGGCAGAAGGGCTTGAGCAGATTGCGGCACTGCCTGATCCGGTGGGTGAAGTCACCAATCTCAAATACCGGCCAAGCGGTATCCAGGTCGGCCAGATGCGTGTGCCGCTTGGCGTCATCGGCATCATTTACGAGGCGCGTCCCAACGTGACTGTGGATGCGGCGGGGCTGTGCATCAAGAGCGGCAATGCCACCATCCTGCGCGGCGGCTCCGAAGCCATCCACTGCAACCAGGCTTTAGCCGCATTGGTACAGGAAGGACTTGCCAGTGCCGGATTGCCTGAAACCGCGGTACAGGTTGTAAAAACAACGGACCGTGCAGCCGTGGGTGAACTCATCACCATGCCCGACTACGTGGATGTCATTGTCCCGCGCGGCGGAAAAGGCCTGATTGAACGCCTGATGCGCGATTCCCGTGTCCCCATGATCAAGCATCTGGACGGCATCTGCCATGTTTACATTGATGACAGCGCCGACAGGGAAAAAGCACTCGCCGTTTCATTCAATGCAAAATGCCAGCGATACGGCACCTGCAATACCATGGAAACACTCCTTGTTTCACGCCATGTCGCCCCGGAAATCCTGCCGGCGCTGGCAACGCTGTACGAAGCGGAAAAAGTGGAATTGCGCTGCGATGAAACCGCCATGAAAATTCTGGCCGGCTATCCCTGGCTGAAAGCCGCAACAGAAGAAGACTGGCAGACGGAATACCTGGCGCCTGTTCTTGCCATCCGGGTTGTCGACGGACTGGATCAGGCAATAGACCATATCAATACCTGGTCTTCACAGCATACGGATGCCATCATCACGGAGAACTACAGCCATGCCCAGCGCTTTTTGCGGGAAGTGGATTCCGCATCTGTCATGGTCAATGCCTCCACCCGTTTTGCGGATGGTTTTGAATACGGCCTGGGTGCCGAAATCGGTATATCCAATGACAAGCTGCACGCCCGCGGCCCGGTCGGTCTTGATGGGCTCACCTCACAGAAATATGTCGTTTTAGGCCACGGCGAAATCAGAAAGTAAATCTTACCTACCGGGATTTCAGGGTGAAATCCCGGTTTCACGGAAAAAAGGTCCTCCATGTCTTATTCTTATTTTTGCACCTGCCCTCGTGGGCTTGAAGCGCCTCTGGCAGAAGAGCTTGCTGAAATCGCTGAAAAAAGCACGTCTCTTAACATTCATGCCCAGGCCCAGGGCGGCGTTCATTGCTCAGGCACGCTGGAAGATGGCTGGCTCATCAACCTGCATTCCCGGATTGCCTCACGCGTTTTGCTTCGCATCGCGCAAGGGGCCTATCGCAATGAGGATGACATCTACAATCTGGCACTCGCCCAGCAATGGGAAAACTGGTTTGACGTTGACTGCACGATCCGGATTGACGTAACGGCTGTCAAATCCCCGCTGAAAAGCATCAGTTTTACCACGCTCAAAATAAAGGATGCGGTCGTTGACCATTTCCGCAACCGTTTCGGGAAACGCCCGTCCATTGACACCAAAACGCCGGATGTCCATATTGTGGCATTTCTCAATCCCAGTCATGTCACGCTGTATCTCGATACCTCAGGAGAATCGCTTTTCAAACGCGGCTGGCGGACAAAGAAAGGCGACGCGCCGCTGCGGGAAAATCTGGCTGCAGGGCTTTTACGTGCTGCCGGCTGGAAACCGGGCATGGTGCTCTTTGACCCGATGTGTGGTTCCGGTACCATCCTGGCAGAAGCCGCACAGATACTTGCCGGCATCCCTCCCGGGATAAACCGGCGCTTTGCCTTTGAAAAGTTCACCGGTTTTGATGCCAAAAAATGGGAAACCATGAAACAGGCGGTAAAGCCACGCCCACTACCGGCAGAACCGACCCTATTCGGCAGTGATATTTCCGGTGACATGATTGCCATGGCCCGGCACAATATGGCAACAGCCAACGTGCCTGTTGATATCCCCTTAAAACAGATTGAGGCCCAGGAAGTCCAGCCGCCAAGCGATACCCCCGGCATTATCCTGACCAATCCTCCCTACGGAGAACGTATCGGCGTACGGGGAGACCGGACAAAAGAAGCTGATGACATGGCAACCCTTTTTTACAGTGCACTGGGATCAACTCTCAAACAGCGCTTTCCCGGCTGGAAGGTATTTCTTTTTACCGCCGATCTGGATGTGCCGAAAATGCTGCGCCTGAAAGAATCGAGAAAAACCCCGTTTTTCAATGGCGCCATTGAGTGCCGCCTGTTCCGTTTTGACATGATTTCCGGTTCAAACCGCCGCAAATCTTCTCAGCCGGACAGCCCGCAGGAAACCGCCTCACCGGAATAATGAGACTGGTAGTATCGTGAAACCGTTAAAAACACTGCTTATTGATAATTACGATTCTTTCACGCACAACCTGTACCACCTCATCACTTGCGTCAATGGCACGCCGCCAGTCGTGATCCGCAATGATGAAAAAAACTGGCAAAACGATTATCTTCGCTACTTTGACAATATCGTGATTTCCCCTGGCCCGGGACGACCGGAAAAAGCAGCGGACTTTGGCCTTTGCCGCGATATTATCGAGTCCGCCGCCATTCCGGTACTGGGCATATGTCTGGGGCACCAGGGGATATGCGCGATTCACGGGGCAACAATTGATCTGGCCCCCGAGCCACGGCACGGGCGAATCTCCCCCATTACCCATCAGCAGAAAGACCTTTTCCGGAATATCCCCTCCCCGTTTTCAGCCGTTCGCTACCACTCGCTGGCAGTCTATGACCTGCCGGAAACACTGGAACCGCTTGCCAGGTCGGAAGACGGGCTCGTCATGGCGGTTGCTCATCGAAGCAAACCGCTCTTTGGCGTCCAGTTCCATCCCGAATCCATCTGCACCGAACACGGGAAAACCCTTTTTACGAATTTCGCAGAAATAACCCGCACAAGGCAAAAAGAGAAAAAGGGGCATATTTCGTCACCCATGCCGGAGAATCTTTTCTCCTCTCCCCATGCAAACACACTCACTCTCCCAAAGGAAAAACAAAAAAAACACTACACGGTACTGCATGAACAACTGCCAGCCACCATTGACGCCGAAACGCTTTTCAATACCATTTTCAGACAAAGCGCCTATGCCGTATGGCTTGACAGCAGCCGCAGGGGATATGGCTCGGGCCGCTTCTCCATTTTATGCGATGCCGGTGGCCCCCTTGGACGCATCGCCAGCGCAGATGTCCAAAAACAATGCATCTCGGTAACGACCACAGAAAAACATGAGCTGATCGAAGACGATTTTTTCAACTGGCTGGAAAAGGATCTTGACGCATACGATATCAGCACGCCCGATACCCCTTTTGAATTTGCACTGGGCTGGGTTGGCTATATCGGTTATGAAATGAAATCCCTTACCGAAAAAGTCCAGGGCCCGGTTTCCCCGTTTCCTGACGCCTGCCTGCTTTTCTGTGACCGGGCGGCAGTAATTGACCATGAAGAAAACCGGATATGGCTGGTGGCACTATCCGACAACGCCTCCGGGGAAAATGCCCGGGCATGGCTGGAGCAAACCCGCAGCAAACTGATGTCCACGGACACGCCCTGGACAGCGCCTGCCCCGCTGCCGCGCAAACTGGCGCTGGAAACGCCCCTGAAGCTGCGTCATGAAAAAGCAGACTACCTTGATCTGATAGCACAATGCCAAAAAGCACTGAGACAGGGAGAAAGCTATGAAATCTGTCTGACCAATATGGCCGAAGCATCCTGTCGCGCTGATCCGTGGACAGCATGGCGCATGCTGCGTCAAATCAATCCGGTGCCCTACGGAGCCTACCTGCAGCTGGGTGATATTGCCGTGCTGAGCTGTTCACCCGAGCGTTTCCTTTCCATCTCACGTGACCGGGTCATCGAATCCAAACCCATCAAGGGAACACGTCCCCGTGCTGAAAATCCGGCCATCGACAGGCAACTCATGAATGATCTGGCAGCAAGCGAAAAAGAAAAAGCGGAAAACCTGATGATTGTCGATCTGGTCAGAAATGACCTGGGGCGGATTGCCCGGCCAGGATCTGTAACCGTATCCCGCCTTTTTGATATCGAATCATACCAGACTGTGCACCAGATGGTCAGCACCATTTCCGCCCGGATACAGGATGGCATTTCCGCCAGCCAGTGTGTCCGTGCGGCGTTCCCCGGCGGCTCCATGACCGGCGCGCCCAAAAAGCGGACCCTGGAGATCATTGACCGTCTGGAGGCCGGTCCAAGGGGAATTTATTCCGGTGCGCTTGGCTACTTTTCACTTTGCGGCGCGGTTGACTTAAGCATTATCATCAGGACACTGGTCATGTCTGACGGGAAGCTGTCATTCGGTGTGGGGGGTGCCATTACAGCCCTTTCCGACCCGGAGGAAGAATTCGAGGAAACCCGTGTCAAGGCACGTGCGTTTTTAACCCTTTTTGATGCTGATTTCAGCGACTGCTGACAAAACATATCATATGGACAATACTCCGCTCACTTACCGTTATACCCGCAAAGGGGAGTTGCATCGGGTAACCGACACGGAAAATCGCCTGCTGGTTGCAGACTCCTTCCTGGTGGATAACGGCATGGCTCGCGCCCCGGAACGGCATGCGGCACGCTTTGTTAACAGTTGCCTGTTCTTTGCCGATCTGAAAACCAGCGAACTGGCCCGTTTCTGGCAACTCGCCATGCAACAGATCCCCGTAGGGGGCCTGTGGTTTCCCCGTGTTGAAATGGCTGGCCCGAAAAAGGCGCCCCTGCTCCAGATTCGCATTCGCCCTGCTCCTCAGTTGCAAAGTGAAGCACGCCTTGCCCATGGCGAAACAAGAGACCGCCGGCGCCATCCCCGGCACAAAGGACCGGATATTTCACTCCTGGACAAACAAAGACAGCAAATCATGGCAATGGGGGCAGATGAAGGGATTCTCTGCACACCCGGGCAGTATCTGCTTGAAGGGCTTTTCAGCAGTATCCTCTGGTGGGAAAACGGCACGCTTTGTCAGACACCACCATCAAAACGCGTCCTCCCCTCCATCACCGCCACCCTTCTCAGGGAAGTCGCCATCAAGCGCCATATCCCTTTTGCCTGGCGCTTCAGGAAATGGCAGGAACTGGATGGCTGCGAAACATGGGTGGTGAATGCGCTGCACGGTATCCGCCGGGCGATCAACTGGCCGCTTGCGCCCTGGCACACACCCGCCCATACTGATCGTGATGACTGGCAACTGGCGCTCAATCAGCATGCTCTGCGTCCTGTCGCTTCTGAATATCCTCTCTGATGGCGCAGTCCGTGAAACGCCTGTGTGGCTTTCTTCTCTTTGCCTTTCTCTTCAGTTCTGCGGTTGCCCAAACGCGCTTTACGCTGCCAGGGGTATCTGAAAATTACCTGGCTGAAATTTCAGTCATCTGCAAAAAAGATGAATGCGGTGGACCGGGTGAAATCAAACTGTTCAGCAAAAAAACCGGAAAACTGTTCCAGACTTTTCACTCCGATGATCTTTTTTTCTTTCCATCCGCCGATGGTCAGCCGTCGGTCAGTGTCGTTGAGCTTTATGGCGAACAGAGTGTCCTGATTTTTGACGATTTCAATTTTGACGGCCATGAGGATATCGCCATCCGGAACGGCAACGAGTCAGGATACGGCGGGCCATCCTACGATGTGTACGTCTACAACATCACCCGGAAAAAATTCATGCCCAGCGAAGAACTGACCGCACTGGCCCATGACAATCTCGGGATGTTTCATGTCGACCACCAGCGAAAACGGCTTGTCACGTTCAGCAAGTCGGGCTGCTGCTGGCATCTCGCCACAGAATATGAAGTCGTGCCAGGCAAAGGCCTGCTCAAGGTTTATGAATTCGAGGAAGCGATGACCGCTTCCGGTGACATGATTGAAGTCACCGCCCGCACCCTCGTGAACGGGCAATGGGTCATTGAGTCAAAACGTGTCCCGACGGCAGCATACTATCCGGATGAAACAGCGGAAAAACCCTAGTTCCCCGCTACCATCATGTTTTCAATCAGGATGGAACCGGACTCACGCCCCCCGCGGTTAATCACATCAGCACCAATTGCCACGATCTGGGCAAACATGTCTTTCAGGTTGCCGGCAATGGTAATTTCCTGCACCGGGTACTGAATAACACCGTTTTCCACCCAGAAGCCGGATGCACCACGCGAATAATCACCCGTGACATAATTGACGCCCTGCCCCATCAGGTCGGTCACCACCAGGCCCCTGTCAAGCTTTTTCAGCATGGCGGCAAAATCATCCGTTTTCCCTGTCTGTGATGACGTGAAAAAGAGATTATGCGCACCGCCGGCATTGCCTGTTGTTTTCATGCCAAGACGCCGTGCCGAGTAGGATGAAAGAAAATAACCCTGGACAATACCGTTGCTGACAACATACCGTGCTGTTGTTCTCACACCCTCATCATCAAAAGGTGATGAGCCGGTGGCGCCAATAATATGCGGATCCTCAAAAAGACTGATATGTTCCGGGAAAACCTGCCTGCCCAGTGAATCCACCAGAAAGCTGGACTTGCGATACAGCGCACCGCCTGAAACCGCATTGACAAACGCGCTCATCAACCCGATCGCAAGCGGCGCCTCAAAAAGCACCGGGCAGCGCTGCGTCTCGATCTGGCGGGCATTCAGTCGGGCCAGCGTCCGCTCGGCCGCATACCGCCCAACGGATTCGGGTGAATCCAGCTTGTCCGGATTGCGCGACGTGGTGTACCAGTAATCCCGCTCCATCCCGGCACCTTCCCCGGCAATGGGCGCAACAGAAATCGCGTGACGGGTGTAAGGATATCCACCCATGAACCCCTGCGAATCGGCCGTAATGAAATGGGAATGCTGGACCGTTACCGTCGCACCTTCACTATTGGTAATCTGTTTATCCACATCAAACGCTGCCGCTTCACAACGCTGAGCAATCTCTACCGCTTCATCTGTTGTAATCCCCCAGGGATAATACAACTTCAGGTCAGGCGGATTTTTCTCGATCATGTCTTCATCCGGCAAACCTGCGCTTTCATCTTCTGCCGTAAAAGAGGCGATGTTATACGCTGCCTCTACGGTAGCCCGCAACGCACTTTCCGAAAAATCCGCGGAAGTCGCGTTACCGCTGCGTCTACCGATATAAACCGTCACACCTACCGCTTTATCCTGGTTTCGCTCAATGGTTTCGATATCCCCCTTGCGCACACTGACAGACAGACCATTGCCGTCACTCACACCAACAGCAGCGGAGGAAGCTCCTTTTTCTCTGGCATAACGCAGCACATCTTCTGCAATCTGTTTCAACTGGTCCCGGGTATGGACGAAAACGGAATCATTCATGATCATTCTCTTTTTCATGACAGGTCAAGGCTGTTATGATAACAGCCAATTCAAAATGATTTTGTGCGCTTTCGCAGAACACCTTATGCCTAACTCAAATCGTGGTTCGACCGGCTTTCAGTCAGCTGAATTCGAAGAAGAATACACCAGACCGTCCAAATCCCAGAAAAAGCGTGACATGACAGCGCTACAAAAGCTGGGACAGCAACTGGTGGATGCACCGGTCGACCGGGTCAAACGCATCGATCTTCCCGAAAATCTCAAAACAGCGATCGACGAATGCCGCAAAATAAAAAGTCATGAGGGCAGAAGACGGCAGCTCCAGTTCATCGGAAAAATCATGCGCGGCCTAAACGAGGCGGATATCGCCGCCATCAGCAAGGCTATTGAGAGCTGGCGGGGACAGTCCAAAGCCGAAACCGCAGCCATGCATGCCATGGAAAGACAACGGGAAAAGCTGCTGGCAGAAGATACTGCCCTGACGGCGCTTATGGCCGAGCATCCCGAAACCGATGCGCAACATTTGCGTAATCTCATACGCAATGCAAGAAAGGAGCACGCCGAAGGCAAGCCACCCAAGGCTTACCGGGAGATTTTCCAGATTCTCAAACAACTGCAGGCTGGCAGCACCAGCAACACGGAGCCAATGGAGGACCATGAAGATGAGTAAATCCGGCAGCATCATAATCGGCCTGGTGTCGATTTCAGACCGTGCCTATGACGGCACCTATGTCGACAAAGGCATTCCCGCACTGACAGAGTGGCTTTCTTCTGCCATCAGTACCCCTTACTGGTTTGAGACACGCCTCATTCCGGATGAAAAAGAGCAGATTGAAAAAACACTGCTGGAACTGGTCGAGGAAGACCGCTGCTCACTGATTCTGACCACAGGCGGAACCGGGCCGGGCCGCCGTGATGTCACGCCTCAAGCCACACTGGCTGTCGGCACAAAGGAAATGCCCGGCTTCGCCGAACAAATGCGCCAGATCAGTCTGCATTTTGTGCCAACTGCGGTATTATCAAGGCAGGTGGCAGTCATTCGCGAAGATCCGGATCATGCCGCGCTGATCCTGAATCTGCCGGGCAGGCCTGAAGCCATACGGCAAACGCTGGAAGGGGTAAGGGATCCGGATGGCACACTGCGCGCCCCGGGCATCTTTACCGCCATACCCTATTGCATTGACCTTATTGGAGGACCCCGTATGGAAACCCATGAGGCGGTATCAAAAACCTGGCGGCCTGATGCGGGCGGGCAAAAAAATACCTGAGCCGACACTCCCCTTTTCCCGTGAAAAGGATTCGAAAAACCGATAACTGAAGAGAAAAACGATGAGTAGACTGAAACTGGATTACAACGAGGTAGATACTGGCAGCGATCCCAAAATTTCCATTATCTGGATGCATGGTCTGGGCGACCATGGCTCCAGCTTTGTCCCGCTGGTCCAGTACTTTGACCTTGCAGGCTGTCCCCCCATCCGTTTCATTTTCCCGCATGCCCCTGAACGGGCGGTTTCTGTCAACATGGGATTTGAAATGCGTGCATGGTTTGATATCTATGGCGGATTTGACGCTTCTGACAAGGAAGATGCCGAAGGCGTTGAAGAAGCACAGCGCCTGATCACGCAACTCATCAACCAGGAAAAAGAACGTGGCGTTCCTTCCGAGAAAATCATCCTGGCCGGGTTTCCCAGGGATGTGCCATGGCGCTGCATACCGCCTTGTGCAGCCCGGAAAAAATGGGCGGCGTCATCGGCCTGTCCGGCTATATCCCGTTAATCAAACAATTCCCGGAGGCTCGCAATTCTGCCAACCAGGACACCCCGATCTTCCTGGGACATGGAACACACGACGAAGTCGTTCCTTTCAGCCGTGCTGAAAGCGCGCGTGATCTGCTCCAGAAACTCAACTACAACGTCGAGTGGCACGAGTACTCGATCACGCATACCCTATCGATGGAAGAACTCAATGACATCAGCGCCTGGCTGCGCCGCCTGCTGGCCTGACGAACCTTTTCAAAGAAAAAAAGCCGCTGCCATCTTCGGAGGCAGCGGCTTTGCTTTTCATGATGCCGTCTGCCGGACCCGACAGGACAGGATATCCACATCAACCGTCTTCTCACCACTGGCCAGGTACAGTTGACCGTCCTGGATAGAGCAGACCACCCGCATGGAGCGCTCAACCATTTCCGCCAACACCTGAGTAAATCCTGTCGGCAACAGATAAACCGACAGATTAGCCAGCCTTGCCACCGCCTTTTCTGTCTGTTTCCACCATAGCTGTGCCTGGCGGCCATAAGCATAGACAACCACCTGGTCAGCCCGTCCTGATGCCTGGGTGAGGCGGCGCGCATCCGGCATGCCAACCTCTATCCAGACCCTGGTGCGCCCTGTCAGGTCTTTCAGCCATAAATCCGGTTCACTTGTTTCAGAAAGACCTTTGGTGAATTTCAGCTGTTCATCGGCATGCTGCAAAAAAGCCAGCAACCGCACCATCATCCGTTCGGAAGTTTCGGAAGGATGACGCGCCAGGGTCAGCGTGTGATGCTGGTAATAATGACGGTCAATATCGGAAAGATCGACATCCGCCTTGAAAATGGTTGCTGCCAGTGCCATGTTTTACCGTTTCCTGAATTAATCTCACCCGTCATGGGAAAAATGAAGCCCGCGGGGGATCGCCTCCAGCAGTGTCCGGGTATAAGGATGCTTCGGATGCCGGTATATTTCATCTGAATCCGCCATTTCCACGACTTCCCCATGCTGCATGACCATGACCTGGTCCGCCATGTATTTCACGACCGAAAGATCGTGTGAAATAAAAAGATAGCTGATGCCAAACTCATCCTGCAGCCCCTGGAGCAGATTCAATACCTGCGCCTGAACCGAAACATCCAGCGCGGAAACCGATTCATCGCACACCAGCACCTCCGGCTGCAGTGTCAGGCAGCGTGCAATCGCAATGCGCTGACGCTGCCCGCCCGAAAATTCATGCGGATACCGGTAAAACGCGGACTCCGGCAAACCGACCCGGTCAAGCCATTGAAATGCCAGCGCCATTCTTTCCCTGTCATCCGATCCAACGCCATGAATCTGCATGGGTTCCATCAGGATCTGCCCGACCGTGAAACGCGGATTTAAGGAGGCAAACGGATTCTGGAACACGATCTGGA
This sequence comes from Oxalobacter sp., assembly GCA_012512465.1. Classification (GTDB taxonomy): domain Bacteria; phylum Pseudomonadota; class Gammaproteobacteria; order Burkholderiales; family Burkholderiaceae_D; genus Oxalobacter; species Oxalobacter vibrioformis. The sequence goes on from JAAZED010000134.1 coordinate 16,260, forward strand.
TACGCCTTTTATAGGCAAGAAATTCCTTTTCGGACATGGCAAACAACTCCTTGCCGTCAAAAAACGCCTGTCCGCCTGTCGGCTCGTGCAGACGCAAAAGCGTCAGGCCTACCGTTGTTTTTCCCGATCCGGACTCGCCAACCACACCCAGCGTTTTCCCTTTGGGCAGGGAAAAAGAGACATCTTTTACCGCCTGGAACTCCCTTTTGCCAAAAAGCCCCTCCCGGCTGAAAAAGCTCTTTTTCAGATGCCTGACCTCCAAAAGCGCGGGCTCATTTTCCGCATACCCCCGCACACGCTGCCGGGCCATCTCGTCGCTAACCCTTTCCGGATGCAGGATATCCTCAATCACCGGCAAACGCCAGGGTCGGGAATCCAGCGGCGGACGGCATTCCAGCAGCGCCATGGTATACGGATTGGCAGGATGCAGGAAAACCTGTTCGGCACTCCCCGCCTCCTGAATCTCGCCATCCCGCATCACAATCACCTGGTCGGCTATTTCCGACACCAGTTGCAGGTCATGCGTAATAAAGAGCACGGACATCTGGTGGGTTTTCTGCAAGGTCTGGATCAGGTCAATGATCTGTTTCTGGATGGTCATATCCAGTGCCGTTGTCGGCTCATCGGCAATGAGCAGTTTCGGCTCACAGGCAATCGCCATGGCGATCATCACCCGCTGCTGCTGACCGCCGGACATCTGGTGGGGATATGAATCCACTCGCGTGGCCGGATCGGGAATGCCGACTTCCTCGAGCAGTTCGATGGCTCTTTTCCTGGCAGCCTTTGCATCCATCCCCCTGTGAATGCGAAGCACCTCGGCAATCTGGAATCCGACAGTGAAAACCGGATTCAGTGACGACATAGGTTCCTGGAAAATCATCGAAATATCACTGCCGCACAACCTGCGGCGTTCATTTATCGATAGCTTCTGCAGTTCCCTGTCATCAAAAATGATGTCCGCATCCGCATTAATCAATGTGATTTCCGGCGGCAACAGCCCCATGATGGCCAGGCTGCTGACCGACTTGCCGCTGCCGGATTCCCCGACGAGCGCAACAGTCTGGTTGCGCGGGATATCAAA
>JAAZED010000135.1 GCA_012512465.1 Oxalobacter sp.
AAAATCCTGTTTTTAATTTCCTGCCCCGCATTGTTGTGCCTGCAGCCAGTTAAAAATCCGATTGCTCCGGGAAAGCCCACATTTCCCGAAAATCCATGGAGTGGCTTATGTTGCTGATGATAGATAACTACGATTCATTCACTTATAACCTTGTGCAGTATTTCGGTGAACTTGGAGAAGACGTACAGGTTTACCGGAATGATGCCATCACACTGGACGACATCGTTCAGCTTAACCCGCACAGAATCTGCATTTCACCCGGGCCCGGCGCACCGGATGGCGCCGGTATTTCCCTTGATGTCCTCCGCCAGTTTTCCGGCACTATCCCGATTCTTGGCGTCTGTCTGGGACACCAGGCCATTGGCGCGGCGTTTGGCGGTAACGTGATTCATGCCAGACAGGTCATGCATGGCAAGGTCTCCCCTATTACCCATACCAATACGGGTGTTTTTCACGGGTTGCCCAATCCCCTGACGATCACCCGCTATCACTCACTTGCCATTGAACGCGAAACGCTTCCTGAATGCCTGGAAATCACTGCCTGGACGGAGGATGGCGAAATCATGGGCGTACGCCACAAGATGCTGCCTGTTCAAGGGGTGCAGTTTCACCCGGAATCCATTTTATCGGAGCAGGGGCATGCCCTGCTCAGGAATTTTCTGATTTCCTGAACGAAAACATGATGGGCTTGATGATTCAGATTATTTTTTAGGAAACCATATTATGTCTATTACCCCACAGGAAGCACTGGTGCGATGTATTGAACATCGCGAAATCTTTCATGATGAAATGCTGTTTCTGTTTCGCCGTATCATGAGTGGCGAAATGTCTCCCTTGATGGTGGCAGCACTGACAATGGGATTGCGGGTGAAAAAAGAAACCGTGGGAGAAATCGCTGCCGCGGCACAGGCGTTGCGGGAATTTTCTGTCAAGGTTGATGTGCCCGATACCGCCAATCTCCTTGATATTGTCGGTACCGGAGGCGATGGCGCCCATACCTTCAATATTTCTACGGCAGCCATGTTTGTTGCGGCGGCCTGCGGGGTGCGCATTGCCAAGCATGGCGGGCGCAGTGTGTCTTCCTCTTCCGGCAGTGCGGATTTGCTCGAAGCCTTGAATGTCAATATTAACCTGCCACCGGAACGTATTGCCGAATCCATTGAGAAAACAGGTATCGGCTTTATGTATGCGCCCAACCATCATTCCGCCATGAAGCATGCCCGGGTTGTCCGGCAGGAGCTGGGTGTTCGGACCATATTCAATATTCTTGGTCCGCTGACCAATCCGGCTTATGCAGAGAATGTCCTGATGGGAGTTTTTCACCCCGATCTTGTTGGTATTCAGGTTCGCGTGATGCAGAAAATGGGGGTCAAACGGGCAATCGTCGTCTGGGGGCGTGATAATCTGGATGAAGTTTCACTCGGTGCAAGTACCCTGGTCGGGGAGTTGTCAGACGGGCAGGTTCGTGAATATGATATCCATCCGGAAGATTTTGGCTTGCGCATGTTTGCCAGCCGGAATTTTGAAGTCAGTGATGCGGAAGAATCCAAAAAGCGGGTTCTGGAAGCGCTGGCCGGGCAGGGTGGCCCCGCGACCGATATCATTGCATTGAATGCCGCCACCGCGCTTTATGCCGCAAATCGGACGGCGTCCATCGCCGATGGGCTGGAAATGGCACGTGAGGCCATTGCTTCAGGCGCGGCAATAGCCAAGCTGGAGGAGTTTGTCTCCTTTACCCGGCTGGCAGAAGCACATTGATTTCGGAGAAAAAATGTCAGACATTCTGAACAAAATACTTGCCGTCAAACAGGAAGAAGTGAGCGCGGCTAAAAAATATCGCGCCCTGAGCAGCTTAAGGGAAGAGGTGGAAACGGATGCGGATACCCGCAAGGATCTGCGCGGATTTGAAAAAGCGCTGCGCGCAAAAATCCGGAGAAAAAAAGCCGGTGTGATCGCGGAAGTGAAAAAAGCCTCTCCGTCAAAAGGCGTGATTCGTGATCCGTTTTATCCGGGAGAAATTGCTGAAAGCTATGCCGGACATGGCGCGGCCTGTTTGTCAGTGCTTACTGACAGACTTTTTTTCCAGGGAGCGCCCGCGTATCTGCAGGAGGCGCGGAGCGCCTGTAATCTGCCGGTATTGCGCAAGGATTTCATGATTGATTTTTACCAGGTATATGAGGCGCGCCTGTGGCGTTCAGATTGCATTTTGCTGATTGTTGCGGCATTGGATCAGGGGCTGATGGTTGAGCTGGAAGCCTGCGCAATGGAACTTGGCATGGATGTGCTTGTAGAGGTCCATAATGCCGATGAACTTGAGCGCGCACTGCAACTGAAAACGCCGCTTTTGGGGATCAATAACCGTAATCTGCGGACATTTGAGACCTCATTGCAAAATACGCTTGATCTGCTTCCCCTGGTTCCATCGGGGCGGCTCGTTGTGACAGAGTCGGGTATTTTGGCACGGGAAGATGTCTCCCGCATGCGGGATGCCGATGTGCATGCTTTCCTTGTCGGAGAGGCTTTCATGCGTGCTCCCGATCCCGGAAAGGAACTGGCGCTGTTGTTTGACACGGCTTCGTAATGAAATGCCGTTTTATTCAGACATCTTCCCATTTCAGCCAGGAGCGCCGGGCTTCAATGGTTGGTGGTGTCTGGTCGGCCGACAGCGACAGGGTATAAAGCGGGGTGTCATCGGCTGCCAGTGTGACCTTGAATACCATCAGTTCGTCGCGACGGAAAGCGTGAATGGTGACAGGATCACCTACTCTGTACCGTGACAGGAGGTTGTCCAGGCTTGTGGACGGGCTTTCACCGGGAACTCGGATGCCGTCAACGGCAACGAGCAGGTCACCCGCCGACAGGCCGGCGGCATGAGCAGCCCCCCCTTCATAAACATTGGCGATCTTGCACTCTCCTGCTGCGCGTACCACACGAATGTTCAGGCTGGCTTTCTGTCTTTTTGCCGGCTGGTTTTCACTGACGCCAAAGTGTTCGAGCAGATGTCCCAACTGAAGCTCATCCGTACCATGAACATAACGCCTGAAAAAATCCTTCAGATCGAGTCCGGTTGCTTCTTCAAAGATCATTTCTGCTTTTTCGTCACTAATGCCCTTTTCCCAGGCTTCAAGTTCATGGTTATGACCATAACGTTGCCACAAAAGGCGCATGCCATCGTCAAGCGATTTTTCTCCATTGGTACGGATACGAATCGTCAGATCCAGTGCCAGTGCAACCAGTGACCCCTTGATGTAATAATTGATCTGCGCATTGGTGGCATTTTCATCCTGCCGGTAAAACTTGATCCAGGCATCAAAGCTGGCTTCGGCAATACTCTGTTTTTTTCGGCCGGCGGCGCGTTTGACATTGTTGATGGTTCGGGCGATGCGCTGCAAGTAAGTGCTTACATCAAAGAGGCCGCTGCGTACCACCATCAGGTCATCATAGTAGCTGGTGAAGCCTTCAAACAGCCATAACAGGCGGGTGTACGTTTCACTCTGAAGATCATAGGGGGCGAAAACCGCGGGGCGAATTCGTTTGACATGCCAGGTATGAAAGTACTCATGACTGCACAGCCCAAGGAAGTTCTGGTATCCCTCACTCATGGGTGTAAGCGCTTCAGAAGGCGGCATTTTGGCGGGCAAATCACTGCGGGCGCATAAGAGGGCTGTTGAGGCACGATGCTCCAGTCCGCCATATCCATTACCAATGGCCATGACCAGAAAGACATAACGGTCCATGGGCGGCTTTTCGGTTTCGGGCTCAAAAAAGCGGATCTGGGTTTCACAGATCCGGGTCAGATCTGAAACCACCCGATCCATATCCAGATTCGGTACCCGCCCGGTGATGGCGACTTCATGCCGGATGCCGCAGGCGTCAAAAACGGCCAGCGCAAAGGTCCCCATTTCCACCGGATGATCGATCAGTTCATCATATCCGCTTGCGATATATGTACCGAATTCATGACGTGCGGCATCCAGTTCCGGCAGGGAGGTTGCAACCTGCCAGTTTGCGTATGCCGGATCGGCCGGTTTTTTGATTTCCACAATGTGTGGCAGGTGCTCCTGCCCAATGACCCGAAGAAAAACACTGGTGCCATTAAAAAAACCATGTGTCTGATCCAGGTGTGCCCCTCTTACTGACAGATCCCAGGCATAGACATCGTATGCCAGTATCAGGGGAGCGCTTCCCGGAGGCGTACGCCATGTGTGCTTGTCCAGTTTTTCCGGCAAAATGTCTTCCTGGCCAGCGGTTGCCCGGATTTGCACGATATTCCGTGCAAATTCGCGGATCATGTAGCTGCCGGGAATCCATGCCGGAAGGGCAAAGCGCTGTCCGTCAGGATCGGGAGAATGGACGGCGACCGTAACCCTGAATAGATGTCCTGCCAGGTCATGCGGTGTAATCGTGTAATAGATTGCGTTTTTCATGGTTGCCGTCATCGTTGAATTGAACAGGATCAGACGTGAAAGGCCTGATCAAAGAATCGGGGAGAGCATGGATGCAACGTCCTCAATGCCAATCCGGCGCCGTTCGGCCATATCGATCGCCTGATCGCTGTCTATCCGCCCGACACTGAAATAATGCGCATCTGGGTGGGCAAGGTAAAAACCCGAAATCGATGACGCCGGTAGCATGGCCCAGGATTCGGTCAGTGTCATGCCGATCTGCTCACATTTCAGCATGCGGAAAATATCGGTTTTGACCGTATGTTCCGGACAGGCCGGGTATCCCGGTGCCGGGCGAATTCCCTGGTAGGCTTCGCGCCGCAATTCTTCGGGGGAAAGCTGTTCATTTGGTGCATAACCCCACAGATCCTTGCGGACCAGTTCATGCAGGTATTCGGATAGCGCCTCAACCAGCCGGTCTGCCAGCGCCTTCAACATGATGTTACTGTAGTCATCAAGGGCCTTGTCAAAGCGTTCCAGCTGCTTTTCAATGCCAAGGCCTGTTGTAATGGCAAACAGGCCAATATAGTCGGCAATGCCGCTTTCTTTCGGTGCAATGAAATCGGCCATGCACTGGTTGGGGCGTTTAACACCATCAACCACGGGACGTTCTGTCTGTTGACGGACACCATACCAGGTGAAAGCCACTTCGGTGCGTGAGTCATCCGTATACACCGCGATGTCATCATCGTTTATGCTGTTTGCCGGCATAAGGGCAAGGGAGGCATGCGCTGTCAGCCATTGGCCTTCAATCAGCTTTTTCAGCATGTCCTGTGCGTCTGAAAAAACCTTGCCGGCGGTCTCGCCATGAACCGGATCACTCAGGATCGCCGGATAACCGCCGTGCAGGTCCCAGACATGGAAGAAGGGGCCCCAGTCGATGTATTGGGCAATGGTAGCCAGGTCAACATTTTTCAGGAGCCGCTGGCCAATGTAACGAGGGCGGACAGGAGTATGGTCCCCCATAAAGAAAGGCCGCGCCTTGTTTTTTCGTGCCGCTTCAAGCGGGATCAGATCAAGCGGTTTTTTCTCGGCATGAAGGCGTCTGACCCGGTCATAGTCAGCCTTGAGTTCCTCGAGATATGTTCCCCGGGTTTCCGCGCCTAAAAGTGCCTGGGCAACGGTAACGGTACGGGAGGCATCCGGTACATAAATAACCGGTCCATCATAATTAAGCGCAATTTTGACAGCGGTATGCACCCGGCTGGTCGTTGCACCGCCAATCAGAAGCGGTATCTTTCGTGAGCGGAAATACTCGTCCCGCTGCATTTCGCTGGCGACATAGGCCATTTCATCCAGTGACGGTGTAATCAGGCCGGAAAGACCGATAATATCAGCCTGCACTTCTTTTGCCTTGGCCAGGATTTCTGCGCAGGGAACCATGACACCCATGTTTTCCACTTCAAAATTGTTGCACTGGAGGACCACGGCAACAATATTCTTGCCGATGTCATGCACATCGCCTTTTACCGTTGCAATGAGGATTTTGCCTTTCGAGGCCGTGTCCCCTGAACGTTGTTTTTCTTCTTCGATGTAGGGAACCAGATGGGCGACCGCTTCTTTCATGACACGGGCAGATTTCACTACCTGGGGCAAAAACATTTTTCCCTGCCCGAAGAGGTCACCAACGGCATTCATGCCATCCATCAGCGGGCCTTCGATGACCTGGATCGGTTGTCCGCCCTTTTGCAGGATTTCCTGTAACACTTCATCAGTATCTTCGGTGATCCAGCCTGTCTGTCCATGTATCATGGCATGTGCCAGGCGTTTGTGGACAGGATCATTTCGCCATTCGAGGTTGCTTTCTTCTTTTTTTGCACCGGCACGGAACTGGTTGGCAACCTCGATCAAGCGCTCTGTCGCATCCGGGCGGCGATTAAGCACGACATCTTCCACGCGTTCGCGCAAGTCTTCCGGTATTTCGTCATAGACGCCAATCATGCCGGCATTGACGATGCCCATGGTCATGCCGGCAGAAATGGCATGGTAAAGAAAGACCGTGTGAATGGCTTCACGGGCGGCATCATTGCCGCGCAGGCTGAAGCTGACGTTGGAGACACCGCCACTGATCTTTGCACCGGGCAGATTGTTGCGAATCCACCGGGTTGCCTCGATGAAATCCACCGCATAGTTGTTGTGATCCTCTATGCCGGTTGCAACAGCAAAAATATTCGGGTCAAAAATAATGTCTTCAGGCGGAAAATCAACCTGCGTGACCAGCAGGTGATAGGCTCGCTGGCAGATGTCGATTTTTCGTTCAAACGTATCCGCCTGGCCCTGTTCATCAAAGGCCATGATAATGGCTGCGGCACCGTACCGGCGACACAGCCGGGCCTGCCGGAGAAATTCGGCTTCGCCTTCTTTCAGCGAGATCGAATTGACAATGGCTTTGCCCTGCAGGCATTTCAGGCCGGCTTCAATCACCTCCCAGCGGGAAGAGTCCAGCATGACCGGGATACGGGCTATATCCGGCTCTGACGCAATGAGGTTCAAGAAGCGTTTCATTTCAGCCACCGAATCCAGCATGGCTTCATCCATATTAATATCGATAACCTGTGCCCCGTTTTCCACCTGCTGGCGGGCAACCGTGAGCGCCTGGGCGTAATCGGCGTTCTGTATCAGGCGTGAAAAGGCCTTCGAACCGGTGACATTGGTGCGCTCCCCCACATTGACGAAAAGCGAATCATCATCGATGACAAAGGGTTCCAGTCCGGAAAGACGCATCGCTGGCGGGACATCCGGCATCGCTCGGGGCGGAAAATCGCGAACCGCCTGTGCAATGGCCTGGATATGGTCGGGTGTTGTGCCACAGCAGCCACCAACAATATTGACCAGCCCACTGCCGGCAAATTCTTTCAGAAGCGCCGAGGTATCAGCCGGCAGTTCGTCAAATCCGGTTTCACTCATCGGATTTGGCAGGCCTGCGTTCGGATAAATGCAGGTGTAGGCATCGGCAATCCGGGAAATTTCTTCCACATACGGACGCATCAATGCCGCACCAAGCGCACAGTTCAATCCGATGGTCAGCGGTTTGGCATGACGAACCGAATACCAGAAAGCGGTGACGGTCTGGCCGGAAAGAATGCGTCCCGAGGCATCGGTTACCGTCCCGGAAATCATGATCGGCAGTTTGCCGCCATTTTCCTCAAAGTAGGTGTTGATGGCAAAAAGCGCTGCCTTGCAGTTAAGGGTATCAAACACGGTTTCAACGAGCAGCAGATCCACGCCGCCCTCGACCAGTCCCCGGACCTGCTCGGTGTAGGCTGCTACCAACTGGTCAAAATCGATGTTGCGTGCGCCCGGATCATTAACATCAGGTGAAATAGATGCGGTCTTTGGCGTTGGCCCGATGGAGCCGGCCGCGAAACGGGGATTTTCCGGCGTGGAAAATTTTTCGCAGGCTTCACGTGCGATTTTTGCGGATTCAACATTCATCTCATAAGCGAGATGCGCCATATGATAGTCGTCCTGGGCAACAGAAGTTGCACCGAACGTATTGGTTTCAATGACATCCGCGCCTGCCGCCAGGTATTCTTCATGGATGGCCCTGATGATGTGCGGCTGGGTCAGTGAAAGCAGCTCATTGTTTCCTTTGACAAAAAGCTCCCGGGTTCCGGCAGAGGCCGGTGCGGAAAAATCGGCAAAGCGTCCGCCCGCGCCACCGCGGTAATCTTCTTCTGTCAGGCCATATCGCTGGATCATGGTGCCCATGGCACCATCCAGAATCAGGATTCTTTTTGAAAGGATTTCACGAAGTTGTGCTTCAACTGATGAGATCATGATCTGGCTTAATAAAGGCGAATGGCCATCGCCAGGCCATCCGGTTTTTCTGGGGTTTAGGTTGAAAATTATACTGCAATTGCGCGTAAGACAGGCATGAGGCCTGCCTGATGCATTTTTTCATAAAAAACGATTTATCTGATCGCGGAAAGTGCGTCAGTAAAATCCTCGGCAGATGGCATGCCAGTGATCCGTGAGCCATCCTTGAAGAAGATAACCGGTGTCCCGGTTATTTCATATTGTCGCGCCAACAGAAGAATCTCTTCATCGGAATAAACGCAATTGCTTGACGCTTCATCCGGTGGCGTTCCATCGATCATCCACGCATTCCATGCTGCGGTCCGGTTGGTCGAGCACCAGACATTTCTGGAGATGGTGCGCGATTTTTCGGAAAGAATATTCAGCGGGAAGACATAGACCGTCAAATTATCCACCCCTTTTAACATGCTTTCCAGGCGTTTGCAGTAGCCGCAGTTCGGGTCCGAG